>JAIENC010000139.1 GCA_019751635.1 Mycobacteriaceae bacterium | reverse complement strand
CGGCCAACAGGGATCGCCCGTCAGCGGCGTGTGCGAGGGGTTGCCCCGTGGCGGCGGCCAGGGTTACGCATGACGTAACTGCTGTGCAGTAGGCGAGGAAGCGCCAGACGGCTCTTGGGCGTAGCACCGTACACCTTTCGCCCCGGACCGGACAACAACCCCAACAACATTAGCCGCTTAAGTCACAGTGTCAACTTAAGTAACAGCACGGTGTCGTTGCGAGCACAGAGGAATTACGTTTGCGCACTAGAACTTTCGTGCTTGTGGTGTTGGGCCTGGTGTTGGGCTTGGTGGAAGTCGGCAATTGCCGTCTCGACGGCTCCCTCGATGCGGTGGAAGCCACTGCGGTCGTAGAGGCGTGTGCTAATACCGCCCACGAGTAGGCCAATCACCAGACCGATAGACGTCATGAGTAAGGCTTGTGCGGTTCCGGCGTCGGCGTGACCCTCGAGATACAGCAGAGCGCGCACGCCTAAGAAAACCTGATGCATCGGCTCGAACTCGGCTAGCCAGCGAAAGAATGTCGGGGTCGCCTCCAGGGGGACGGTGGCACCCGCAGAGGGTAATCCGAGGATCACGAAGATCAGCATGCTGACCAACATGCCAATCGACCCCAGCAGTGCCATGAGTGAACACGATGTGATGCCGACCGCGCTGATGGCGAACAGTCCGTAGAGCCATAGTCGCCAGGGATCGGGGATGGGCATGCCTAACCCGTGGGCTATTGCCATATAGACCGCCGAGGTCAGCACCCCGAGCAGAACCATCATGGCCCATTTAATGACTAGTGTGCGGAATCGTGAGATGTCGGCTTTCTCGGCGAATCGATAGACCGGGCCGAACTCGGCGGGCACATAGCCCAGCATGGAATCCACCAACATGCTGACCACGATGCTGCCGGAAAAGCCACCCAGCAGCAGCAAGAGGGCGTAATAGAACGCGGAGAGACCGTTGCCGGCGCCATTGGGTAGCGGGTTATAAGCGGTGGTCTTGACATCGATAGGAGCGGTCAGGGCTAACGAGGCCGCTCCCGTCAACGGTGCTCCGCCGGTCTGCTGTGCGACTTGCGCGGAAAGATATTCACCGATTTTGGTGTTTGCCACGCCCATCGCTTGGCTGAGGGTTTGGCCGGCGATGCTGGCCGCCAATGTGCCGGCTCGTGGGTTGGTGGCGATAGCAATCGCCGGCCGATCGGCATGGATGGGAAGCACCGCGCTTTGTGCGTAATCGCGCAACGTCGAGGAGAAGTTGGGCGGAATCGTCGCCATGCCATATATCCGTGCGTTGTCCATGTCGTGCAGGGCTTGGTCGCGCGAGACGACTCGGACGTCGAACTTGGTTTTATCTAAACCCGAGGTCAAGCCGTCGACAATGCGATTACCTGTTGGGCCGGCATCTTGATTCACTACGGCAATAGGGAAATGCCGCAAGCTGGTCATCGGATTCAAGATTCCTCCGAGGTACAGCGCGGCTAATGCCGATAAAAATGCCATAGCGCTCACGATGGGTGCCAGCCAGAACTTCAGAGTCCGGGTCGCGGTGCTGGCGGCTTTGCGCTGGGATGCGGCGTGCCGGGGCTGGGGATTAGGCATTCGGGCTCCTGCTCAGCGTAGGGCAGCAGTAACGGGCTTGATCGGCCATTTGCCGAATATTCACGATGCCAGGCACGGCCCAAGAATAGCCAGGCGATGAATTTTTGTTCGGTCGCGAGGTGGTTTGGACGCGCTTCGCACCGGTGCGTGTGGTGAGGAAACAGTAATGCGGTCGAAACCCGGGTTGCCTGTGCTGGAAACGTTGTTGTCGCACGATACTGCCCAGATTTCCGGACCTGTCTGCACCGAAGGGATATCCGCGTGGCTGGTGAGCCCCATGGCGCCCAGTAGGGACACCGTGCATACAGTCTGCGCCTACTGCGGTGTTGGCTGCGGCGTGACATTACATGTCGCCGTAGAACCGAAGAGTGGGCGCGGCTATGTGGCTAAGTCAGTGGGGCAGACGACTCATCCGGTCAACTTCGGTCGATTGTGCACGAAAGGTGCGCGTACCGTAGACCTGTTGGCGGCACCGGGCCGGTTGGCATCGGCATATCTGCGGGCCGAACGCGGTCAGGCGCTGGAGGCTCTTGCGATAAATGCGGCGATTACTCAGTGCGCCAAGCGGTTACGTGCGATTATTGATCAATACGGCCCTGATGCCGTAGCTCTTTATGTGTCGGGTCAGCTGTCTTTGGAGGCCCAGTATCTGGCCAACAAGCTGGCTAAAGGCTTTATTCGGACTAATCAGATCGAGTCGAACTCGCGACTATGCATGGCCAGTGCAAGTTCTGGCTACAAGCTGTCCTTAGGTGCCGATGGGCCGCCGGGGTCGTATCAAGATTTTGACCAGGCCGACGTTTTCTTTGTTATCGGTGCCAATATGGCCGACTGTCATCCAATTCTGCTCTTACGCATGATGGATCGCATTAAAGCCGGTGCCAAATTGATTGTTGTTGACCCACGCCGCACCGCAACCGCAGACAAAGCCGATCTCTTTTTACAGATCGCCCCCGGCTCGGATCTGGCGCTCCTCAACGGGCTGTTGCATCTGATCGTGGAAAACGGGCATATCGATGCTGAGTTCATTGCCGAATTTACCCAGGGTTGGGAAGTGATGCCCAGCTTTCTGCAGCAGTTCACTCCTGCCAAAGTGAGTGAAATCACTGGCATCCCTAGCCAAGACATTCGCACGGCAGCCCGTTGGATTGGTGAAGCCGGAAACTGGATGAGTTGCTGGACAATGGGACTCAACCAGAGTACCCACGGCACCTGGAACACCAACGCGATATGCAATCTGCATCTGGCTACCGGTGCGATATGCAAGCCGGGCAGCGGCCCTTTCTCACTGACCGGGCAGCCTAACGCGATGGGTGGCCGAGAGATGGGATACATGGGCCCGGGGCTGCCGGGCCAGCGATCGGTGACCTCCGATGATGACCGGGACTTCGTCGAAGACCGGTGGGGCATTCCTCGCGGTTCATTGCGTACCGATGTTGGCGCCGGCACCGTGGACATGTTCGCTCGGATGGCCGCCGGGCACATTAAAGCCTGCTGGATCATCTGCACCAATCCCGTTGCCTCCGTGGCTAATCGCAAGACAGTATTAGCCGGTTTAGAACGAGCAGAACTGGTGATTGCCCAGGACGTGTTCCAGGGGACCGAGACCAGTGAGTACGCCGATGTGTTGTTGCCAGCTGCCTTGTGGGCCGAGTCCGATGGCGTAATGGTTAACTCCGAACGGAATCTCACCCTGTTTCAGCAGGCGCTTCAGCCGCCGGGGCAAGCCTTGCCGGACTGGCAGATCATCGCCCTCATCGCCAGTGAGATGGGATATTCAGACGCCTTTAGCTACACCTGCGCGCAGGATGTATTTGAAGAAATTAAACAGTTCTGGAACCCGGCGACCGGCTACGACTTACGTGGGGTCAGCTACCAGCGGCTGCGCCAGGAACCGCTGCAGTGGCCATGTCCGCCGGAAAATGCGACTGGGCGTAGCCCAATCCGCTATCTCAACGATGGAGTCAGTCAGACCCTGTTCATCCGTGCGGACGGCAGTGTGCCGCGGCTGGCTTTTCCGCACCATGATGGTCGCGCGATGTTTTTTGCCCGCCCGCATCTGTTGCCGGCGGAGCTGCCAGACGACGAATACCCGGTCCTGCTCAACACCGGGCGCCTGCCGCACCAGTGGCACACGATGACTAAAACCGGCAAGGTCGCCACACTCAATAAACTCAATCCTGGACCATTTGTCGAGATTCATCCCGATGATGCCGCCAGGCTAGCGCTCGTTGACGACGATTTGGTTGAGATCGCTTCCCGTCGGGGCCGTGCCGTGCTGCCGGCCTTGGTCAGCGACCGGGTGCGGCCTGGCAACTGTTTTGCCCCTTTCCACTGGAACGACGCTTTCGGCGAATACCTGTCGATTAATGCTGTTACCAATGACGCCATCGACCCGATATCGCAGCAGCCCGAATACAAGGCCTGCGCGGTTACTTTGACCAAAGTTGCCGCCGCTGATACGCGCACAGAACCGGTTTGCGCGGCGCAAACCGGCATATCAAATGCCGCTAAGAGTGATGCGCTCGCTGAAATCCTCGGTGTTGCAAGCGAACCTAGACCAGAGTTTGATGCAGCTGGCCGTGCCTACTTGGCTGGGCTAGTCGCTGGGTTACGTACTGAAGTGGGTCATCGGCTGGCCGGAGTTCCGGTGTTGCCTGCGGAGGCTCCTTTTGAATCCCGCACCCGAATGTGGATCGATGGTCTGCTTGCGGGGTTGTTCTCGGCGGGCGGGTCCCCACAGCCGCAGTCGGTCATCACACCGGCAGGGAGAGCGCCAATCGTGGTGTTGTGGGCTTCGCAGACCGGTAACGCTGAAGAGTGCGCCGCCGATATTGCCGTGCAGCTCGGCAATGCCGGGTTGCGGGTTGTCTTGTCGGCGATGGATGAGTTCCCGGTGGCTGACTTGCCGGCAACGCGGGAGCTGCTGGTGATCACCAGCAGCACTGGCGATGGTGATCCGCCCGACAATGGTGTGGCGCTCTGGGAAGCGCTCTCCGCTGATACTGCGCCAAACCTGGTTGATACCCGGTATTCCGTTCTTGCGCTGGGCGATTCGCACTACAACGATTTCTGCGGTAATGGCCGTAAATTTGACCAGCGGCTTGCTCAACTTGGGGCGACCCGCATGGCTGACCGTGTCGACTGTGAACCGGACTACGAGCAAGCAGCTTCGGCGTGGTTAAGCGAGGTGTTGCGGGCGCTGACTCCGGCTCCCGCGTTGGTTGGTGAGGGCAGCGGTGTGGCCGGCGCATCCTCCGATCCCGCTGCATCGCTAGTGGCGCCCCGCCCTGCCGCGGACACCTATCTCTACACCAAAAATCATCCATTGAGTACCAATCTGGTGCGCAACACCACGCTGAGTGGACCAGGATCGGTAAAAGATGTGCGGCATTTGGTGTTTCGTTTGCCGGAACGAGCGGTGCGCTACGCGGCCGGTGATGCCCTGGGGGTATGGCCACGGAACTGCGACCGATTGATTAACGAATGGTTAGCTAGCACCGGACTAGACGGCAAGACCCCGGTAAAAATTGCCCAACACGGATCGATGTCGTTGCGGACGGCGCTGGCTGAGCGGCTGGAGATTGCTCACATCAGCGACGAGCTGCTCCGGTTTGTGCAACAACGGACCGGTGACTCAGAACTCGCGGAATTGATGCAACCGGAAAACAAAGCTGCGCTGACGAATTGGGCCTGGGGCCAGCAATCCGTTGATCTGCTGGCGCGTTTTCCGGTCACCGCTTCGGTTGAGGAATGGCTGACTGTGCTCAAACCGCTTCAACCGCGGCTCTATTCGATCTCGTCAAGCCCACAAGAACATCCGCGGGAGCTGCACCTGACGGTTTCGCCGGTGCGATACAACTTCCAGGGCGTAGCTCGTCGTGGAGTGTGCTCGACCTATCTGGCGGACTGCGTTCCCGGCGATCGGATTGCTATCTATGTGCGGCCAACCAGCAACTTTCGTCCACCGAATGATCCACACGCACCGATGATCATGATTGGTCCGGGTACCGGTATCGCCCCGTTTCGGGGCTTCCTGCAGGAACGCCGTGCGCTCGGCCACCGGGGACCCAATTGGCTTTTTTTCGGCGAACAACACGCCGCTACCGATTTCTATTACCGCGACGAACTTGAGGAAATGCTTTCTGCGGGGTTCCTCACCGAACTAGACCTGGCTTTCTCACGCGACCAGGAAGACAAGGTATACGTGCAGCACCTCATGCGCCGGCGCGGAGCCCAGTTATGGCAATGGTTGCAAGACGGGGCGCATCTGTATGTCTGCGGCACCGCAGACCCGATGGCTAAAGATGTCGATCTGGTGGTCCGGGAAATCGTCGAACAGCATGGCCGCCTCGACCCCGATGCGGCGAAAGCCTATGTCAGAAATCTGACCGTCACGAAGCGCTACCAGCGAGACATCTACTAATGCCAAAGGGGGTCTAGGCTGCCGGTAATGACTACAACGCGCAGTGAACGAACTTTCGACGGTGTCGGTGGTGTGCGCATCGTCTACGACGTATGGACACCCGATGTCCCCGTGTCCGGAGTGGTTGTCCTCGCCCATGGGCTAGGTGAGCATGCACGTCGCTACGACCACGTAGCGCAACACCTCGGTGCGGCCGGGCTGGTTACTTACGCGCTTGACCACCGGGGGCATGGACGTTCTGCCGGCAAGCGGGTGTTCGTCAAAGATATTGCCGAGTACACCGCCGATTTCGACACCATGGTAGGTATTGCCACCAAGGAGTATCCGAGGTGCAAGCGCATTGTTCTTGGACACAGCATGGGCGGTGGGATCGTCTTTGCTTATGGTGTTGAGCGCCCGGACAACTACGACCTGATGGTGCTGTCTGGGCCGGCGGTGGCCGCACAAGTTGGGGTGTCGCCGTTGTTAGTGCTCGCTGCGAAGGTGCTTGGTGTCATTGCACCCGGCCTGCCAGTCCAAGATCTAGAAGTCACGGCGATCTCTCGTGACCCCGCGGTGGTGCAGGCTTATCAGGCGGACCCGCTGGTGCATCACGGTAAGGTCCCCGCCGGTGTGGCTCGCGCGCTGATCCAGGTTGGTGAGACGATGCCGCAGCGGGCGCCGGCGCTGACCACGCCACTGTTGGTGGTGCACGGCTCCGAAGATCGGCTGGTTGCCGTAGATGGAAGCCGTCGCTTAGTGGACTGCGTGGGATCGTCGGACGTCGAACTCACGGTGTATCCAGGGCTTTACCACGAGGTATTTAATGAGCCAGAACGCGACCAGGTGCTTGGCGACGTGGTTTCCTGGATCACCGCGCGGCTGTGATGGCTGACGACAAAATGCTGGCCCGTATTGCGGCCTTACTGCGCCAGGCCGAGGGCACCGATAATCTGCATGAGGCGGAGGCGTTTTTCGCGGCTGCGCAGCGTCTAGCCACCGCCACCTCGATCGACTTAGCGGTGGCTCGGGCCCATTCTGCAGCGCGTTCGCCGGCCCAGTCCCCGGTGCAGCGCATCATCACCATTGGGTCTGCGGGCAGCCGAGGACTACGCACCTATGCCCACCTCTTTGTGGTGATTGCCCTGGCCAACGACGTGCGTTGCGATGTAGCAACCAATTCGACAATGGTGTACAGCTACGGGTTCGCCGAAGACATCGATGCCAGCCACGCTCTTTATGCGAGCTTGGTGGTGCAGATGGTGCGGGCCTGCGATGGCTATCTGGCGTCAGGTGCTCATCGTCCAACCCCGACGATTACCGCTCGGTTGAATTTCCAGTTGGCTTTTGGGGCTCGAATTGGTCAGCGGTTAGCTGAGGTGCGTGAGCAGATTCGTGACGAGTTCCTTAATGACCACAGTCACTCGCCGGGTACTGCTATTGCACTGCGGGATAAAGATATTGAGTTGCACGATTACTATCGGCGAGCTTCCAAAGCGCGTGGAACCTGGCGGGTCAGCCGGGCTACCGCGGGTTACTCGGCGGCTGCCCGACGGGCCGGGGATCGGGCTGGTCAGGTAGCCCGGCTCGGGCAAAGCTCTGAATTATCAACGGCGCGTGTCGCTTTGGATCGGTGAGCGGCGAGACGGAGTCCAGCCGGGACGTGCAGCGTGCAGCAGTTTATGCGGCTGAGGCTTTCGTGCGGACGTTGTTTGATCGAGCCGCGCAACATGGTTCGCCGATGGTGGAATTTTTCGGTACGCACCTAACTCTGCCGCCAGAAGCCCGCTATGGGTCGGTTGCTGCGGTGCGGCGTTACCTCGACGAGGTGCTGGCTTTGACGTCGGTGCGTCAGCGGTGGCCTGGGGCGGCTCCGCTGACAGTTCGGGCCCGGCGAGGAGCCGCCGCAGCGCATTATGAATACCGAAATGGGGTAGGCGTTATTGCGGTGCCTGAGCGCGGCACTGCTGACTGGGCGATGCGGGAGCTGGTGGTGCTCCATGAAGTAGCGCACCACCTCTGCGAGCAGGGAAGCCGTACTCAGCCGGCACATGGCTCGCAGTTCGTTGCGACGATGTGCACGTTGACGGAGTTGGTGATGGGGCCAGAACTCGGACACGTGCTACGCGTGGTCTATGCGCAGAACGGCGTTCGCTGACGTTAATGCCTAACGCGGGTGTCTTAGCTGGCTTGTCGGGTTCCTTTGCCGGGCTGCGGAGGAGAACGCAGCTCGGCAGGTCAACGAGATTCCCGGTTAACGGTTACTGCACAGGCACCATTTCATCGCCACAGGTGCATCGGTATGACTGTCCGGTACCGGCGCAGTGACATTCGGCCTCGATGCGAACTCGGCATCCGCATCCCCCGTGGCCGCAGGTCAGCACGGTGTCTTTGGCGTAGGTAGCCATGCGCGTTACTCCTCACTGTGGAATGGCGATGTGGTTTCAGCTGGAATGGCCACCGCTCACCATATACCCCATGTGGGTATGTGTAAATAGCAAGTTTAGCGGTCGGCTAATCTTGGTCGATGAGCCAAGAACCTACCGCGCGCGGTGTTGCCGAATTTTTGGATAGCACTGTGTTAGGCGAAGATGCGGTGTGGTCTGCGGTGCTAGCGGCAAGTGCGGCGGCCGGGCTACCCGCCATCGCGGTGTCTCCGCAACAGGGCAAGTTCCTGTGTCTGCTTGCTGGTGCAATGCGTGCCCGTCGCATCCTGGAAATTGGCACGCTGGGTGGTTTTAGCACCATCTGGCTGGCGCGGGGTGTTGGCTCGGAAGGGCGGGTGATCACCCTGGAATACCAGCCTAAGCATGCCGAAATTGCGCGTGCCAATCTGCGGTTGGCCGGGGTCGAGGATCGCGTCGAAATATTGGTTGGTGCGGCGTTGGATACGCTGCCGACGATCACCGGGGAACCGTTCGACTTGGTCTTCATCGACGCGGACAAAGAGAACAACATCGCTTACCTGGAATGGGCTATTAGGTTGGCGCGTTCTGGCTCAATCATTGTGTTGGACAATGTTATTCGTGCCGGAAGGATTCTCGCACCGGCGCCCGACGATGATCAAGCACGGGCGTCGCGCAAGACCCTTGAGGTGTTGGGGGAGCACCCACTGCTGGATACTGCGGTGCTCCAAACGGTCGACGCCCGGCAATGGGACGGGTTTGCCATCGCGTCGGTGCGGTAGCTCGGCAGGACTAACCGCAGACCGCCCCGATCGCTGATGAGCCGACGAGTTTGACGTATTTAGCCAATACGCCGGTGGTGTAACGCGGCGGCGGCGGCGTGAAATCTTTACCTCGGGAAGCGAATTCGGTCTCATCGCCGAGTACGTCGAGGGTCCGATTGACCACGTCTAGTCGGATTCGATCGCCATCGCGGAGAAAAGCGATGGGCCCACCGTCGACGGCTTCCGGCGCGATATGGCCCACGCATGCGCCTGTTGTTCCGCCGGAGAATCGCCCGTCGGTAAGCAGCAGCACATCCTTGCCTAGCCCAGCGCCTTTGATAGCGGCGGTGATAGCCAACATTTCCCGCATTCCGGGACCACCTTTGGGGCCTTCGTAGCGGATGACTACGGCGTCCCCTTTGGTGATTGTGCCATCCTCCAAAGCGTCCAAAGCAGCCCGTTCGCCATCAAAAACTCTTGCTGTGCCTTCGAATACGTCGGCATCCACGCCGGCTGTTTTGACCACTGCGCCGTCAGGTGCCAGCGAGCCATGCAGAATGGTGATTCCTCCGCTGGCGTGCAAAGGCTTATCCCACGCCCGCAACACTTTGCCGTCTGGATCCGGCGGGGAAATATGAGCTAAATTTTCGGCCATGGTTTGCCCGGTCACGGTCAGGCAGTCGCCGTGCAACAAGCCGGCGTCGAGGAGCGCTTTCATCACCACTGGCACGCCGCCGACGCGGTCGACATCAGACATCACGTGCTTGCCGAAGGGTTTGACGTTGGCCAGATGCGGCACCTGAGCGCCGATCCTGGTGAAATCCTGGAGCGACAAAGGAACTTTTGCCTCATGAGCGATAGCCAGCAGATGCAACACCGCGTTGGTTGAACCGCCGAATGCCATCACCACAGCGATTGCGTTGTCGAATGCTTCTTTGGTCAAGATGTCGCGGGCAGTGATGCCGCGGCGTAGCAGTTCGACGACGGCTTGGCCGCTGCGGCGAGCAAAACCGTCGCGGCGGCGGTCCGTTGCTGGCGGTGCTGCGCTACCCGGCAGTGACATCCCCAGTGCCTCGGCGGCGCTAGCCATGGTGTTGGCGGTGTACATGCCGCCACAAGCACCCTCACCGGGGCAGATTGCCCGCTCAATAGCATCGACATCCTCGCGCGGCATTAAACCCCGCGCGCAGGCACCGACCGCTTCGAACGCATCAATAATGGTGACTTCGTGCTCGGTGCCATCCGACAACTTGGCGCGGCCCGGCAGGATGGAGCCCGCGTAGATGAAAACCGCCGCTAAATCTAGCCGCGCTGCCGCCATCAACATTCCAGGCAGTGACTTGTCGCATCCTGCCAACAGAATTGAGCCGTCCAGCCGCTCGGCTTGCATCACGGTTTCGACGCTGTCGGCGATGACTTCTCGCGACACCAAGGAGAAATGCATGCCCTCGTGCCCCATAGAAATGCCATCGGACACCGAGATAGTCCCGAATTGAAGCGGATATCCGCCGGCCGCGAAGACCCCTTCTTTGGCGGCTTTGGCAAGCCGGTCTAAGGAAAGATTGCACGGGGTGATTTCGTTCCAGGATGATGCCACACCGATCTGCGGCTTAGCGAAGTCGTCATCACCCATACCTACTGCGCGTAACATGCCGCGGGCAGCTGCTTTTTCCAGACCGTCTGTGACATCGCGGCTTCGCGGTTTGATGTCCGTTTTGGCGGGGACAGCTGAAGCTGCATCGGTTGTTTCGGGCATTGCTTCATTATGCGCGCGACGGTTTGACGGCAGTGCGTACGGTAGGAGCTGTGCGACCGGTAGCTACTCGGCTTGGGACGCCGCGGATCGCTCTGCAATTGACAGTGTTGGCTGCGGCAGCATTTATTTATGTCACCGCCGAGCTGCTTCCGGTGGGTGCATTGTCCGCTATCGCTCGGGATCTGCACGTCAGCTTGGCTTTGGTGGGAACTCTGCTGTCTTGGTATGCCTTAGTCGCTGCTTTGACCACGGTGCCGCTAGTGCGCTGGACCGCGCATTGGCCGCGGCGTCAGGCGTTGCTAGCGAGTCTGGTGTGTTTGACGGCGTCGCAGCTGATTTCGGCGTTAGCGCCTAATTTTGCGGTGTTAGCGGGTGGACGGGTGTTGTGCGCGGTCACTCACGGCTTGTTGTGGTCGATCATCGCCCCGCTTGCTACTCGGTTGATGCCGCCGAGTCATGCCGGACGCGCCACCACAGTGATCTATATCGGGACCAGCTTGGCTTTGGTTGTCGGCAGCCCGCTGACAGCGGCGATGAGCTTGATGTGGGGTTGGCGGCTGGCGGTGGTGTCGCTGACTGTCGCAGCAGCTGTCATCACCGTGTTGGCGTGGCTGGTGCTGCCTACGATGGTGCTTAGCGAAGATCAGCTGGCGCATGTTGGTCCCCGCGCACGGCATCACCGTAACAAGCCGCTGATTATTGTCAGCCTGCTTACTATGATCGGGGTTACCAGCCACTTCATCTCCTACACGTTCATCGTGGTTATTATTCGCGACGTTGTTGGTGTCCACGGCCCCAATCTGGCCTGGGTGCTAGCCGCTTACGGTATTGCTGGCCTAGCCGCTGTGTCGTTGCTAGCGCGGCTGATAGATCACTGGCCAAAAAGTGCCATTATTAGTTGCGCAGCGGGGCTATCTGGCGCGTTTGTGATGCTGACGGTGTTGGCTTTATACGGCAAACCAATATTGTTGACGACACTGGTAGGTACCGCGGCGATTGTGCTCTGGGGGGCTGCGATCACCGCGGTGTCACCGATGCTGCAATCAGCGGCAATGCGTACCTGCGCCGATGACCCCGACGGGGCCTCGGGGCTGTATGTGACGGCACTTCAAGTAGGCATCACAGCAGGTTCTTTACTCGGGGGTTTGCTATACGAACGCAGTGTGGCGCTGATGCTGGCGGCTTCGGCGGTGTTAATAGCTGGCGCAACACTAGGGGTCACAGCAAACCGCCGTATCTTCGACGTTCCCCAACCCGTGCCGGAATATTCTGGTCCATTGCTCAGCTGACCCGCCTCTCTCAGGGGGTCTGTTGCCCGGAATTGCTTTCGCCCACTGTGTAGGTTGTGGTGCAATTCCGGACGAATCAGCGCACACAATCTGCACACTCGGCGTACCCGGTTTGGTGGCTTTGCGTTGCCGGTGTGTGCTTGTCGCTTTATGCCACACTGGGCCAGAAGAAAATCGAGAACGCGACAGGGGGATGACTATGTTTCGCTGGCTAGGCGGCATGTCTTATGCCGCTGTGAGCGGCATCGGGCTGGTGGCGTGTTTGGTTTTTGGTGCGGGCCCTGCGCTAGCTGACCCGGATCCGGCGCCAACTGATCCTTCGGTGGTGGACCCAGTACAGGTGGAGTCGCCTTCGGCGCCGGCTGCGCCACCAAACCTGTTTATGCCGTTACCTGGTGCTTTCGCTGCCGGCCAGGACCCCACCCCGTATATCGGCGAGCCGCCGTTTCGCCCGCCGACGTTTAACCCAATCAACGGCGCGATAGTGGGTGTAGCTAAGCCAATTATTATTAACTTCGCGGTACCGATTGCTGACACTGCGCTGGCGGAACAAGCGGTCCATATTTCTTCGATTCCGCCTGTACCTGGCAAGTACTACTGGATGTCGCCGACTCAACTACGGTGGCGACCGATAGATTTCTGGCCAGCAAACACTGTGGTGAATATCGACGCGGCCGGCACTAAATCAAGCTTTCGGGTCGGTGATGCGTTAATAGCGACAGCAGATGACGCCACGCATCAGTTGACTATTACGCGCAATAAGGTGGTGGAGAAAACCTTTCCGATGTCTATGGGGATGGCGGCTGGGGGCCACCAAACCCCTAACGGCACTTATTACGTGTTAGAGAAAATGCCCACTGTGGTGATGGATTCCTCGACTTACGGGGTCCCGGTCAACTCGGCGTGGGGCTACAAAGTGACGGTGCAAGACGCCGTTCGGATCGACAACAGCGGCAACTTTGTGCACAGCGCGCCGTGGTCGGTCGCTGATCAAGGCAAACGCGACGTCACGCACGGCTGTATCAATCTCAGCCCGGCGAACGCGAAATGGTTCTACGACAACTTTGGCAGCGGTGACCCGATCGTGGTCAAGAATTCCGTCGGTATCTACAACCAAAACGACGGCGCGCAGGACTGGCAGATTTAAACGCGGGTGCAGTGTTCGCTGCGTCGCTGGCGCAAGGCGTCAGCGACTTCACGAGCATCACCTTCGCCATAAGCGTCGCTATGACGATCCGGGCGCCCGATGATCAGGTAGCTAAGTCCGGCGACAAGAACAACTCCTATGCTGATAGCGACAATCCACCGATCCAGGAATCCCTGCGCGTCGGGAGTGGGAACGAGCAACAGCACGATCGCCACGATGCCGTAGCTTAAAGCGGCAATATTCACCGTGAGGCCCCAGCGGCCTAGCGTCCACTCACCACCGGGCCGCCACCCGCGTATGCGCTGGCGTAATGCGGCTAACACCACGGCCTGAAACGCAAGGTAGATACCCAGCACCGCGAAAGCGGTGATCCGCGACAACGCAGTCGGATACACATACACCGACACACACACGGCGATCGGCACCAGACAGGCGATCAGCAAGGCATGGGTAGGCACTTTGTGTTTATCGGACATGTGGGCCAGCCAGGTGCTGCCGGGCAGCATGCGATCCCGTGCGAACGAGTACAGCAGTCGGCTGGCGGCGGCCTGCAGGGATAGCACGCAAGAAATGAAAGCGGTAATGGCAATCAGCAGAAATCCTTTAGACCCGGCGGATCCCAAAGCGGAATGAAGAATCGCGGGAATGGGATTCGGTTCAGCGCCCTGAACAATGTCTTGAAGATTCGGTGCAGCCAACACATAACCGGCATAAGACAACATCGCCGACACGCCGCCGATCAGGATGGTCAAAAGCATCGCTTGCGGGATGCGGCGCCCGGGGTTAATGACTTCTTCGGCGACATCTCCACACGCCTCAAAGCCGTAGAACAGGAACAATCCTGTCAACGCGGCGCCCAGGAAAGCCACTAGATACGGTCGGTGCTCGCCGGCTCCTAAGGAGTCGGTGAGCACCGAAAATGGTTGACATCTTTTGAAAAAGAGCAAGAAAATGCCCAATGCGATAACGCCAATCAGCTCGGCCGCCAACCCAATCTTGGCGATCCGGGCTAACATCCGGGTGCCGGCGAAATTGAACGCCAACGCCGTCAGCAGCAATGCCGAAGCCGCGACGAGATCAGCTAACGCGGATGGCGCAATACCCAGCAGCGGCTCGATAAAACCCGCACTGAATTCAGCGACCGAGGTCACCGTGACAATCACCGCACAGAGATAGATCCAGGACACCACCCACGCGTACCGCCGCCCCCACAGGCGTCGTGTCCACGGATAGATGCCCCCCGCAAGTGGATACTGCGAAACGACTTCACCCATAACCAGCGCAACAGCGGTTTGGCCGCAGCCGGCGATGATGATCCACCATATCGACGGAGGGCCACCTAGTCGGAGGCTGAAGGCAAACAACGAGTACACCGCGACTAGCGGTGATAAATACGTGAATCCGAGCGATAGATTCGCGAACAAACTCATTGAACGATGGAAATCGCCGGAGTACCCAAGGGCGGCGAGCTGGGCTTCGTCGGGGTCGGTGGTTGCCAATTTTTTAGTTCTTTCAGTTCCAAATTTTGATTCGGTGGTGCGGGTCCAGGAAAAGTGCATCGTCAGGGGTGACGTCGAAGGCTTCATAGAAAGCATCGATATTGCGGATGACACCGTTGCATCGAAACTCTGCTGGGGAGTGCGGATCGACCGATAGCCGCCGAATGGCCTCTTCGGTGCGCGCTTTGGTACGCCACACTTGCGCCCAGCCGAAAAACACGCGCTGCAGGCCGGTGAGACCATCTAAGACCGGTGCGGGTTGCTTATTCAGCGATAGTTCATACGCCAATAAAGCAATCGCGAGCCCGCCGAGGTCGCCGATGTTCTCGCCGACGGTAAACGCGCCATTGACGTGGTAGTCCTGGCTCAAGCCGCGGGGAGTGTAGGCGTCGTACTGCTCAATCAGCGCTGTGGTACGCGCACTAAATTCGGTCCGGTCCGCATCGGTCCACCAGTCGACGAGATTCCCCGCGCCGTCATATTTGGCGCCTTGGTCATCAAATCCGTGGCCGATCTCATGCCCGATCACCGCACCGATACCGCCGTAATTGGCAGCGTCATCGGCCTGTGCATCGAAGAACGGTGGTTGCAAAATAGCTGCCGGAAAGACGATTTCGTTCATTCCCGGGTTGTAGTAGGCGTTAACGGTCTGTGGCGTCATGAACCACTCGTCGCGATCTACTGGCTCGCCGAGCTTGGCTAATTCGCGGTCGTAGTTCACCGCGTATCCGCGTTGATAGTTGCTGTAGAGGTCACTGCGGTCGATCACCAGTGCGGAATAGTCGCGCCAGTTTTTCGGGTAGCCGACTTTTGCGGTGAATGTGTCCAACTTGGCCAACGCACGCTGCCGGGTTTGAGGAGTCATCCAGTCCAGGTGGTTGATGCTGATCCGATACGCCTCACGCAGATTGTGCACCAGGGTGTCGATGCGGGCTTTGGCTTCCGGTGGGAAGTGGCGCTGCACGTAAAGTTTGCCGACAGCATCACCGATCAGGCTCTCCACCAGCGCTACCCCGCGTTTCCAGCGGTCACGAACCTGCTCGGCGCCAGTGAGTACGCGGCCATAGAACGCGAAGTCCTCGGCGACCAGAGCATCCGGCAACAAGCCGGCCCGCGCATGGATCAACCGCCACCGTGCCCAGCGTTTCCAATCTTCGAGGTCCGCGTTGCTCCATAAAGCGGCAAACGCGCTGAGATAATCCGGTTGACGCAGTACCACTTCCCGTGCCGAGTCCGGCGAACTGCCTAGGTTGCACAACCAGCCAGTCCAGTCGAAGCCGGGTGCATCGCGTCTCAGGTCGGCGAAGCTACGCAGGTTGTAAGAGAGTTCGGCATCGCGGCGCTTGACCACGTCCCAGTGCGCGGCGGCAAGTTGCGACTCGAGCGCAACAATGCGCTGCGCGGTATCGCGGTGCCGCTCGGGGCCACCACCGTAAACCAGATCAAACATCCGGGCGATGTGTTGCGGGTAAGCCGCGAGTACGTCGGCGTGTTGCGCATCGCGGTAGTAGGACTCGTCGGGCAGCCCGATGCCGGACTGGGTGAGGTAGGCGAGATACCGGCTGGAGTTTTTGGCATCGGTGTCGATGTACACCCCAACTCCACCAGCCACTCCGGTGCGTTGCAGCGTGCCGATAACGCAGGCCAAGGTGTCGGTATCGGCGGCGTGGTCAATCAGCGCCAATTCATCAAGCAGAGGTTGCACCCCCCGATGTTCGACGGCTTGCTCGTCGAGGAAGCTGGCGTAGAGGTCGCCGATTCGTTGTTCATCGGTGCCGATAGCCGGATGGCTCTGACTGGCTTCGGCGATCAGCTCACGCACCTGCTCTTCGGAGCGGTCAAACAGCAAGCGGAACGCACCGTCGGTGGCCCGATCTGCGGGGATCTCATAGTCGGCGAGCCATCTGCCATTCACATGACCAAAGAGGTCGTCTTGGGCCCTGATAGTGGTATCCCGATAGCGCAGGTCGATACCTGAGCGGCTGGCCTGAGTTGTCACGCCGCTATTTTTCCATCGCCGCGGCGCTACCAGCCGGGCAGACCATGATTCGGCAGAGGTACCCTCTCGGCCATGCCTGATTCCACTGCCGAACCATCAGGTGGACGCATCTTTTCCGGGTACGGGATCGCGTCGGCTGTGTTAGGGGTGGTCTCGGTTGTGGCACTGGTTTTCGGCGCAAACCTCTGGTGGGCGCATCACCGCCAGCTTGATGAACGCGCCTATTTAAGCCGGGTCATGCAGACCGCCCTGGACTGGACGGGTGTGCTGATCAACATGAACACCGACAACATCGACGCGAGCTTGCAAAAGCTGCATACCGCAACGGTGGGTCAACTCAACATCGACTTCGAGTCCACCGTGCAGCCTTACCGGCAGGTGGTACAACGGCTGCAGTCACACAGCACCGGCCGAGTTGAAGCGGTAGCGATTGAGACGCTGCACCATGACCTCGACGCCGCCTCCGGCGCTCACCCGTCCACGCCGCCGCCAGCTCCACCTTCACCCGCCCCGACGTTTGCCACCCGCACCGATACGGTGCTGGTGGTGGCCACGTCGGTGAGTGAGAATGTCGGCGGAAAACCGCAGACAGTGCACTGGAATTTGCGGCTCAAGGTCTCCGACGTGGACGGCACGCCGATGATCTGCGGGCTGGAGTCGATTCGGTGAGGAATCTGTGGCGTCTGCTGGTCTTCGATCTCGCTGCGCCGCTGGTAGCGATGGCGGCACTGCTGGCAATCGGGGTAGTCCTCGGTTGGCCACTGTGGTGGGTATCGGCGTGCTCAGTGTTAGTGCTGCTGATCATCGAAGGCATTGCGGTCAACTTCGTCTTATGGCGCCGGGATTCGGTGACTGTCGGTACCGACGACGAGGCTGCTGTGCTGCGGTTGGCTGTTGTGCTGTGCTGCACCACTGCGGTAGTGGCGGCGGTGCTGACCGGATTCAGCCACTGGGCGTTAGCGGACCGTGACTTCACCCGGGATTCTCGACAAGCGGTTCAGGTAGCTAGCGGTATGGCGGAGGCGGCGGCGACGTTCGTGCCGGGTGCGCCCTCCGCCTCGGTGGACCGGGCTGTGGCAATGATGGTGCCGGAGCAGCAGAAAACATTTACCGAGCAGTACGCCAAATCCACCGCCGATCTGGCTCAACGCCATATCACTGCGTCGGCGGCAACGCTGGCGGCAGGCGTGGAGGCGATCGGGCCAGCTGCGGCCAGCGTGGCGGTAATCGTGCGAGTCACCCAGAGTGTCCCTGGCCAGCCGCCCACGCAGGCGGCTCCCGCGTTACGGGTGACGTTGACCAAGCGTAATGGGGGCTGGCTGGTGCTTGATTTGTCGCCGATTAACTCCCGTTAGCGTTAGGGGAAACGCTCGGTTCGTTGTTTGACGAAACGATCAGACAAGCGACGCATGCGGACCATCATTGACGCGGCCGGGCTGGTCTTGGCGTTGAGGTAGTCAGCCAGGGCTGAGCTGGGTACCCCGATGCGGGATGCAAATTCTTGCAGCGTCAAGCCTGAGCGATCCATGAGTAGCCGAATGTGCTGAGCCACCTCGTGGCGTTCGTCGGCCTCGAGCTGCATCCGGGCGCGGTCAAGCACTTCGCGCAAAGCGTTGCTGATGCCGTGCTGTCCGGTCACCGTGAGGACTTCTTCGACCTGCCGCGCGGTTCGTCCGTACGGGTCACGGTTTAGTGCCGCGGCAATCTGCTGCCAGGTGGCGATGTCACCGTTTTTGAGCGCTGAGCCGATGGCAGCGGTGGACCAGAACTCGACCGGTCCGCCGGGGACTTCGGGGCGTTGATCTGGAGAGGGGCGCTGCGGTGCCGGCCCGGAGTGTCGGTTCGGTGTCAACGTCACCTCGCCTCCGCCAGCATCGCTACGGCCACTGATAGGCAGTGCTGCCTGACTTGTGTCCAGTCTGTCCAGTCCGTCCAGGCATCCGGTCCGGGGTACCGATCGTCAAGGAGATCACTGGGACGCGGATCGGCGAGCCGGTTCGCCATCTTAGTGGCGATCCTATGCTGGCTGGATGGTTGATAACAGTAATACCTATCGATGCCGGTCAGTACCGCTGCGGCGGTTTCGGGCCCCATCGTGTTGACCAGTTCAGCGAATTCGGCGTAGTCGTGGCTGCTATTGCGGACCAAGATCAAATAACTTTTAAATCGAAGCGTTTCTGCGCCGGTTGGGATGTGCAGTCGAGCACCGGTGGGCAGTTGCATGATGGTTGTCTCTACGGGGCTGCTTCGCCGGTAGTACGGCTCATTCAGGTCGGTTTCGACATGCAACGCATCAAGGGCGATAGCCAGTCGATCACGCCACTGGGAGACCAGGTATACCGGGCGGTCGAAGGGGTCGGAACCAGGCAGGGTGTTCGGGGCTAGGCGTTTGAACTGTGCCGCCGATTTGCGCACCATCGGCAGATCTGCGCTGGCGGCCACCGATGCGTGCATATCGTCGGGAATAACTACGACATCGCCGCGTTCGGTGAGCGGCAGGGCTTTTTCGACGTCGACTGAGGGCAGGATCCGTTCCAGCCAGGGCGGCAGCCACCAATTCCAGTGCGCCAGCATCGCCATCAGCGCCGGTACCAGCACGAGCCGCACCACGGTGGCGTCTACGGCGATGGCAACCGCGCAGGCTACACCTATCTCCGCAACCAACGGCATGCCCGCGAAGGCGAAGCCAATAAACACCGCGATCATGATCAGCGCGGCGCTGGTGATAGTGCGAGCGCTGGTTCGCACACCGTAGGCCACCGCGTCATGGGTATCGCCCGATTGTAAGAAACGTTCCCGAATGCGGGTCAGCAGAAAGATCTCGTAGTCCATAGATAACCCGAAGGTCATCGCTAATACCAGTGGGGGAACGGTGCTGTCGATTGAACTGATCTGTGCGAATCCGAGTTTTTCCAGCCAGCCCCACTGAAACACCATCACCAGACTGCCGTACGCGGCAGCCACCGACAGCAGCGTCATCAACACGCCTTTGAGCGCCAGAAACACCGAATGAATCGAGATCAGCAACATCACGAACGCGATCAGTGCGACGAACCCCAACACAAACGGTTCGGTCCGGGATACCCAATCATCAAAATCTTTGATCAACGCGGTAGAGCCACCGACGTCAATCTGCGCCGAACCGATGCCAGCCGTTCGTGGCAGATGTGTCCGCAGCCAGCCGATATTTGCCCGGGCGCTCATGCCGTCGGGATCCACCGACAACACCGTGGACAACAAGGCGCTGCGGTTATCGTCGGCGAATACCGGCAGTGCCACCGATGCGATGTTGGGTGCGTGGGCGATTTCGCGCCGGATTGCCGCAATAGCTTCGCGGTTTTTCGGTGCTGACGCAGCACTATCCGGGAAACTCACCAAAATTTGGATAGGTCCTAGCGCACCGGGTCCCAGGGCTTCAGCGGCGGCGGCCACACCACCGCGGATCTCATGTGATGAATCGAATTGGCGCAGCAAACTATTGCCTAACACCATTGATCCCGCTGGTATGGCTAAGGCGAGCAGAAATGCCGATGCGGCCAGGGCTGACACCCATGGTCGGCGCATCACCCAACCGATCCAGTTGGTCCAGAACCGTGACTGAGTGTGCTCAGGCTGACGTGACCAGCGCAGCAGAGTGGATCTCTGCGCGGCCGCCCGTCCGAATGTGGCCAGTGCCGCCGGTGTCAAGGTGACTGACGTCAACATCGCCACGGCAACCGCAAGGATTGCCCCGGTGGCCATCGAGATCAGTGCCGGGGTAGCGATCAGATAGATTCCGGTCAGAGAAGCGATGACGGTCATGCCAGACAGCACTACCGCTAATCCGGAGGTGGCCATCGCCGCGTCCACAGCCGCCCGCGGATCACGCCCGGTGCGCAGCTCCTCCCGGAAACGCATCAAAATGAACAGCGAGTAGTCCACGGCCAGCGCAATGCCGAACATGGACACTGTTGAGGTAACGAACACCGACATGGTGGTGAAAGTTGACAACAGCTCAACAAGACCCATAGTGATCACTACTGTGCAGATGCCGAGGGTCAACGGGATTGCTGCGGCGGCTAGCGACCCAAAGACGGCGAGCAAGACGATCATGATGATCGGCAGATTCCAGCGTTCCGCGGCGGCGATATCGTGTTTGGTGTTGGCCGCTGCGGCTGCGCTGATCGCTCCTTGCCCAATGACGTACAACCGGACATGTCCGTTGTCGATCTGACCAGGCTGATCGCCACGGACACCGATTTTTTCCCGAATTTTTTTGGCCACATCACTGGCGCCGGTGTTGTTGTAATCCAGCCGCAACGTGACTACGTACGGGCGGTCCGGTTGTGGGGCTGGTTGTTGTGTATCGGTAACTACGGACACGCTAGGCACCTCGGTGGCAACCTGTTTCAGCAGTGCGACAGCGGCATTCATGTCCTGATAACTGGCGTCTGCGCGGGGTGCCGCCACCAACGCCAACGGGGAGGCGCCCTGTTCGGGGTAGTGCTCCTCGAGAATGTTGTGCACATTCAACGACTGTGAGCCCGCCACCTCGAACCCACCGCCGGTGAGATTGCCGGACTGGGTTACCGCCAGATAGCCCGCTGGCACCAACAGGAGCAGCCAGCCTGTGAAAACCAGCCAGCGGAATCTGCGCAGGCTACTGCTCAGGCGCATCATGAACTGCTGGATTTTGATCTCCCAGAATTGGCCCGCTATGCGTGTTTTGCGTTCAGTCGAGCCTACCGCAGCAACGCGGACGGCACCGTTGCTGAGTGGTCCCTGAGCTGCAACAACTTGGCATCGACAGGTGTGTTGGCCTGGTCTTGGCGACGATACGGGCCGTGCGGCGGAGGCTACTTGTCGGCGGCCTCGAGATCGGTTTCCCCCGCAGTGCGGAACATGAAGAAAAACAACACCCAGCCGATAGCGGCGATGAATAACCAACTGATGAGCCGGTAGGTCAGCATCGCTGAAATAGCACTCGGTAACGACATGCCGCTGGACACCAGCCCGGGTACTAGCACTGCCTCGACCACCAGCAAGCCGCCCGGCATGAGCGGAATCGTCCCGACGGCGCGCGCCGCCGCGTAGGCGACCGTTAAGCCGGCCACCGATGCGTGGTCACCAGCCGCGTAGGCGGCGAAACCCAGGCACGCGACATCGGCGATCCAGTTGAGCAGTGACCAGCTAAACGCTATCGCTACATCGCGTCGGCTCAGGCTCACCGATTCCAGCTGCGCCAGGGTCTGGCGCCATTTCGTCAGGCCAGTATCGGCGGGATTACCCCGAATCGCATTGATGCGTGACAAGATTCGACAGCCGATCCCATCGATTACTTCCGGGCGCGCTGCCACCGCTTGGGCCAGCAACAACAATGCGACGAACCCCCCCAAGGTGAAGAGCAGGGTAAACGGGTTGTTTTTCGCGCCGAGGAACAACGCCCCACCCAACCCCAGCAAGGCCAGGCCAACGGCCTGCAGTACTCCGGACATCACCAGCTGCCAGGACGCCACCAACGTCGAAGCACCCCAGAGGCGTTGCTGACGGAGCAGAAACGTCGCCGACAACACCGGTCCACCGGGCAACGTCGTGCTGAGCGAATTAGCGGCGTAAAAGGCGGCTTCCGATCGCCATTGCTGGACGTGGACACCCGCGGATTTCAAGAGTGTTCGTTGGATCTGCGCGAAACTATGCATCGATGCGGTCGCCGCGAGTACCGCGGCAAGTAGCCACCACCATTTGGCTGAATACAAACTCAGCCACGCTTTAGCGAGCTGATGCCAGCCCAGGGTGATTTCCACGGCAAGAATGATGGCGACGACGCTGAGAATGGCCCAGCGCACCCATCGGTACCTGCCATGCGCGGGCGCGTCGGACACCACGCGCTTGAGGGTAGCTGCGCAGGTTGGCGGCAATCGTTGCATAGAACTGGGTAAACCGGGATGTAGCCAGGGTGTGTCCAAGACGTGTTGTAGGCGTGTTGCGTGGCCTGATGTGGCAGCCCTGGCCGGGTGCACTCGGCTTAGCTGGGGGCAACTTCGCGCCGGTCGCTACCGCGGTGCGGCACAGCCGCTGATTACGCTGAGCGGTATGCGGTCCAGCGTTGATGACAACTCCGTTGAACCTATTGTGCGCAAGACCGCGGCCTGGGCATGGCGCTTGGTGGTCATTGTGGCTGCGGTGGGGGTGCTGCTGTGGGTCATTAGGCAGCTGGAAATCATTGTCGTGCCGGTGTTGCTTGCGCTGCTTTTGAGTGCATTGCTGGTACCGGCAGTGGATTGGTTGGAGCGTCGAGGGTTGCCGCGTGGTGCCGCGGTTGCCCTGATTTTACTCAGTGGCTTTGCGTTTTTAGGCGGCATCTTGACGTTCGTGATCAGCGAGTTCGCGATCGGTCTGCCTGATCTTGTCGAACAGGTGACTCGCAGCATCGACTCCAGTCGTCGATGGCTGATTGAGGGGCCGGCGCATCTGAGTCGCCAACAGATCGATACCGCCGGCAACGCCGCGATCGAGGCGTTGCGCAACAATCAAGCCAAACTGACCAGTGGCGCGCTGTCTACCGCCGCCGCCATTACCGAGCTGGTCACCGCGGCAGTGCTGGTGCTATTCACGCTGATCTTCTTCCTTTACGACGGTCGCAACATCTGGCAACGGGTCACCATGATCTTCCCGGCGGCCGCTCGGGATCGGGTTCGGGTGGCCGGTCGTGCCGGATACGGCTCCCTGGTCGGCTACGTGCGGGCGACCTTCTTGGTGGCGTTGACCGACGCCGTCGGGGTCGGTGCTGGACTGGCGATCATGGGTGTGCCTTTGGCGCTGCCGCTGGCTTCACTGGTGTTTCTCGGCGCCTTCATCCCTTTGGTGGGCGCGGTGATTGCCGGCTTTTTAGCTGTGGTGGTGGCGTTATTGGCCAAAGGGATGGTGTACGCGCTGGCTACGCTTGGCTTGCTGATCGCGGTCAATCAACTTGAGGCTCACGTGTTGCAGCCGCTGGTGATGGGTCGAGCGGTCGCGATCCATCCGTTAGCGGTGGTTTTGGCGATATCAACAGGTGGTGTGGTGGCCGGAATTGTTGGTGCTTTGCTTGCCGTGCCGACGGTCGCTTTTCTTTACTACTCGACGCAAACGTTCTTTGTGACCGATCCGCCTGCGGATTCGGAACTGGCCAGCGGTTAGATCCGGCCTTCGCGGCGCAGGAGATCCTGGGCGCTTAGGCCCCCGCCCCGGCGACGGGAGCGAGGATTGTCGGTGTTGCCGGCAGTTTTTCCGTGCGCGTTGAGCTTCTCGGTAGCGGCCTCGGAGTCATCGGTGGGTGGCCGCTGGACGGGCAGAGCAGTGGTGGCTTCGGCGCTGATATCAACGTCAGCGGGATCGTTACGGTTGCTGCCACTGGGAGGCGGGGGTGTGGGGCGATCCCGCAGTTCGCTGATCCATGAATCGATATCGCGGGGGGCCGGGCGAGCGCTAGGGGGTTGCGGGCTGACGGCGGTGTCCGCTGGTGGTTCTGCTGGTCTGGGGTTTTCCGGCCGGCCGGTGGTCAAGGGCCGGGCCGGGCTGGTGCCGGTCTGGTGTGGCGAGTTGGGGGACGGGCGTGATGTGGTGGCAACCGGATTAGGGGTCTGCACGAGGGCCCCAGCGGTGCGTCCCCGCCCGGAGGTGCGCTTGCGTTCGTCGGGCAAATTGATCTCGCCGAGTCCGATACGGGTCTGCAATCGCTTCATCCAGCGTGGAGCCCACCAGCAGTCATCGCCAAGCAGCTTCATAACCGCGGGCACTAAGAACATCCGGATTACAGTGGCGTCGAGCAGCAGCGCCGCCATCAACCCGAAAGCCAGATATTTCATCATCACCAAGTCAGAGAACACAAAAGACCCGGCGACCACGGCCAGAACCATTGCCGCGGCAGTAATCAGGCGGCCAGTGGTGGCGGTGCCGATCCGGATGGCCTCGGTAGTGGACATGCCTTGTTCTCGCGCCTCGACCATACGTGAGACCAGGAAGACTTCGTAGTCGGTGGCTAACCCATACCCCACCGCGACCACCAGCGCGATAATCACCACCATTAACGGTGTCGGGGTGAAATTGAGCCAGGTCGAGAAATGCCCGTCGACGAATATCCAGGTCAAAATGCCCATCGTTGATCCGAGTGTGAGCGTGCTCATCACCGCGGCTTTGATCGGCAAAACCAGCGACCCGAATGCCAAAAACATCAGCAGTGTGGTGGCGGTGATGAGCACCACCAGCATCAGTGGCGCTTTAGCGGATAAGGCGTGAATCGAGTCCTGCTCGAGTGCGGGTGTCCCGCCCACCATGAGGGTCAGCCCCTTAGGGGCAGAGATGCTCCGTAATTCTTTGAGTTTTTGTGCCGCGTCATTGCGGTTAATCAGACCGTTTTCGATGACCCGGACCGATTTATCTTTCGATGCGCCGGGCAACACCGGGCGCTCTGTCCACATGTGGGTGGGGTCGTTGTCTTGCTCGACGAACCCGCTGATCGGCATGACTTTGTTGCGGATGTCGGCGACCTGCTGGTCGGTGACATCCTTGTGGTCGTTGGATTGGATGACCAGGGTCAGTTTTTCGGTGCGGAACCCGGAGAAAATTCGATCGAATACTTCCTGGGCCTGTCGGGCGGAGTTGTTCGGCGGCAGGTATTTCTCGCTCATGCCGCCGAAAGAAAGCTTTCCTAACGGGATGATCAGCAGAATCATCCCGATGATGATCGGGATGGCGAAGGCCAGCGGCCGCCGCATCACAAAATTGACCAGTTTGCCCCAGAATCCGGCCTCCACCTCTTCGCGGGTTTTGGTCTTCTGGGTCTTCTCGGCGAACCAGTCGATGATGCGCTTGGACAGCCACCAATTACGCAGGAACGGCACCCGGTACAGGCTGCGCACGCCCAGGGCGTCGACATGCTGCCCCAATACCCCCAGGCAAGCCGGTAGCAGGGTGATTGAGAGCAGCGCTGCCAGCCCTACCGCGGCGATCAACGCATAGGTCAGCGACTTGACGAAGCCTTGCGGCAGCACGATCAGAGTCGCCCCCGAGGCGATGATCAGCACCGCCGAGAAGGTCACCGTGCGGCCAGCGGTGATCACGGTGCGCCGCACCGCGGCTTCGGTGTCGTAGCCTTCGGCGATCTCCTCGCGGAAGCGGCTCACCACAAACAAGCCATAGTCGATGGCGATACCCAGACCAATCAGCGTCACCACGGGCTGGGCGAAGAAATGCACCGGCCCGAAAATGGCAATGAACCGCAGAATTCCCATCGCGCCGGCGATGCTGAGGCCACCGACCACCACTGGCAGGCCAGCGGCCACGACTCCGCCGAATACAAAGAACAGCACCACAGCGACCAGCGGCAAGGCCAGGACTTCCATCCGCTTCTGGTCGGTGGCGATGGTTCCGGTCAGTGCGCTGGCAATGGGCTCCAGGCCGGCCAGTTTGACGGTGCCGTTGTCGAGGCTTTGCAAATTCGGTTCGATGGCTTTGTAGTTCTTAAGGATGGTGTCATCGTCGTCGCCTTTGAGCTGTATCGAGACAAAGGCGTGTTTTTTGTCAGCGTCCGCCATATTGCGCAGCACATCGGGATTGGTGAAATAGCCAACCCAACTGAGCACTTGGCCCGCATGATCCCGCTTGATGTCGTTGAGGTTGTCTTTAATCTTTGTTGACCACTGCTGGTCGTCAACCGTTTTTCCGTTGGGCGCGGTGAAAACGGCCACAATGTGGCTCGTGCGGTCGCGGCCGTAAACTTTGTCGCCGACTATCGAAGCTTTGACGGATTGGCTGTTGTCGTCGTAGAAACCGCTCTGGGTGACATGTGAGCCCAGGCTCATCCCGAACAGGCCACCACCGAGACACAGTGCCACCATCACCGCGATAACGATGAACCGGTAGCGATACACCATTCGACCCCACCAGGCGAACACGTGAACTCCTTACATATGCGAGGGCGATAGCCGGGATAGCGGTCGAACTGGCTGCCGCCACGCCCCTTGCGCAGGCAACGAATCGAGGCCGATCCGTGGTTGTGGTTCCCGCACCATGCCGGCCGCTAACCGCACCGGCTCTCTTGGTTGACGAACTCCACGGTGTTCGACGCTAACGTCCAACTGGCGTGTTCGTGAAATCCGAGTACGTGTCATCGTGCTCATGGTTGACGTCTTGTCCACAGCAGCTCGGTGACGGCGCTGCCGGCGTGCTGCGCTTTTTTCTCGTATTTAGTCGGTGGTCGTTGCACCGTGATGGGCAGCCGCATGCTGATGTCGGTTCGGCGCAGTCGAGGTTCGGCGTCACCAGCCTGGGCGATCTGCTCGGCGTAACCGGCGTGGTCGGTGGCGACGTGCAGCACACCCCCGGGTTGCAACCGATCCGCGATCACACCGATGGTGGTGGACTGCAAAAACCGCCTCTTATGGTGGCGAGCTTTCGGCCACGGATCAGGAAAAAACACTCGGACACCGGCCAACCTGCCAGAGGGGATCAGGCATTCGATCACCTCGGTGGCATCTGCCTGAATTAACCGGATGTTGCTTACCTTCTCCTGGTCAATGGCGCACAGCAGCTGCGCTAACCCCCGGCGGTACAGTTCCACCGCGATCACGTCGATCTGCGGCTCTTGCTGCGCCATGGCGAGCGTCGAGGTGCCGCTGCCGCAGCCGATCTCCAGTACCACCGGGGCATCACGACCAAACCAGCGGCCGATATCGAGCGGGCCATCGTCATCGGGGTGCGGCTGTCCCGTCCGGTGTGTGCCTAATGCTGGCCACAGCCGTTCCCAGGTCTGGCGCTGGGAGCTGGATAAGGCGGAATGGCGGGACCGCAAGCCGGACCGCACGCCGGCTTTGGTGCGGTAGCCCGCTGCTGGAGCTGTCTGGCAATCCTCCCCGGCAGCCGGGCGTTGCCCCAGCTCGGGTTGCGCATGCATCCGTCCATGGTGGCTTATCAAGCGTGATGTAGCCGCCCTGGGGGGCAAATTGATACTCAACAGTTGCGGTCCACTGGTAACAGGTGGCTCGCGGCCGCTCGGTAGAGCTGCCACCATGAGGGCTGATAAGGGGGTGCCGATGCGGGGGCAGGGTCACCACATTTTTGCCGAGCACGTAGTGGGGTTCGCTACCGCAGCGGATCCGCGAGCAATCGAGATCGCCGCGCGAGTCACCGCGCCGGTACAGGTGGCGGTATGCGGACGTCGTGGTGTGGGACGTAGCACTGTGGCGCAGGCTCTTGACCACGCCGGAATGCCGGCGGGAATCGTGGTGGCTTCATCAGCGGACGCCGCCGACGTCACCGTCTATGTCACAGCCGAGGTGGTCAAACCTGAGGACCGTGCCGCTGTTGCGGCGACACGTCAGCCGACGCTCGTGGTGTTCAACAAGATTGATTCCACCAGCCTGATCGGGGGAGTGCCGCGGTCCCGCTGGGCGGATGCTTCCCCGCTCATCGGGACCGCGGTGGAACCGATGAGCGGGTTGCTCGCGGTGGCAGCTCTAGACGATCTACTAGATGCCCCGGTATGGACCGCGTTGCGCGCCCTGGCTGCCCATCCCGACCTGATCTCGGATGCTTCTGTGGACGGCTTTGTGACCGCTGAATATCCGCAGTGGCTGCCCGTGTCGGCGGATGTTCGCCGGCGACTGCTCGACACCCTTGATGTGTTTGGTGTCGCTTTGGCGGTGGCGGCGATTCGGAAAGGTGCGTCTTTGCCGCAAATCCGGATGTTGCTGCGCCGGGTCAGTGGGGTGGATGAGGTGGTCGATCGGGTTGTGGTGGCCGTTGCGCAGGTGCGGTATGGGCGGGTGCGGGCAGCGGTCGCGGAACTGCAGATGTTGGCCGTCACCGACGGGCGGGCTGCCGAGTTCTTGTGCCGCGACGACACGGTCATCGCGGTGATGGCGGCCGCGCAGGACATGGCGGTGGCCGCTGGGCTCGAGCCCGTCAACGACCTGAACCCAGGCGATCATCTGGCCCGGGCGTTGTGGTGGCGGCGCTACCGCAATGGTCAGGTGAGTGCTTTGTGCCGCGCGTGCGGCGCCGATATTGCCCGAGGCTCGCTGCGGCTTTGGTCGCAGGCCCATCAAGGCCGTTTGGGAACGTAACCACGATGATGGCCGGGCTCCGTCGCCGTGACGTGGTGCTGGTGGATGGGCCACAGCTGGCGGGGGTCAGCGGTGTGGTTGCCGCGCTGCGCGGCCGGCTGTCCTGGCTCACGGTTGTTGAGTCGAGCCAGTTGCGGCCAGGTGATGCGCCCAGAGGGGTGGTGTTCGTCGTTTCGGCCGCCGCTGTGTTGGCCCAGTCCGACTGCGCACGGTTAGACGTTGCTGCCGCTGCCACCGAGGTGGTGATCGGTGTGGTGGCCAAGATCGATGCGCACCGGAACTGGCGTGATGTGCGCACCGCTGACCGCGCCATGCTGGCCGCATACGCGACCCGCTACCACCAGGTGCCCTGGGTTGGGGTGGCGGCAGCACCGCACCTGGGCCCCACCCGGGTGGACGATTTGATCACCACACTGCGTGACCAGTTCGCCGATCCCGATGTCGATCGGCGTAACAGCTTGCGGGCCACCGAAGCGCGGCTGAAGGCGCTGGTGCAGATCTATGACCGTGACGTTGAGGGATCAGTGCGGTGGGCGGCAATCGCGGCATTGCGCGCGCAACGTGAGGCCATCCTGCGTCGGCGGCGAGCATCGCACTCAGAAAGCGCCCTGGCGCTGCGTAGTCAGATTCAGCGAACTCGGATCCAGCTGTGCTATTTAGCGGATAAACAGTGTCTGGCGCTGCGCGGCGAACTGCGACACGACACGGCCCGGCTGAGTCGGCAGAATCTGTCCAGATTTGAGGCATACGCCCGTGCGCGCATCGAGGAGACGAGCACCGCGGTGGTCCGCCGCGCCGATGAACAGGCGGTTGCACTCCGCCACGCACTCGGTTGTACCGGTGCAACGTCTTTAGCTGAAGAGCCATCCGTGGCGGATATCCCGCCCCCTGCGCTGAGATTACGACGGCTAGAAACCCGGCTGGTGCTGCTGTTAGGGGTGGGCTTTGGGCTCGGTGTTGCCTTGACGGTGAGCAGATTGCTGGCCAGTCTGGGGTCTGGTCTGACCGTGGCGGGGGTTACCGCAGGTGCTGCGATCGGGCTAGCGTTCGCCTTGGGGATGGTGCGTATCCGGGGTGTGCTGTATGACCGGTCGGTGCTGGACCGTTGGGTGGGTGAGGCGACCGAGGCGTTGCGTTCGGCGATGCATTATCGGGTGGCTATCTGCATGGTGGACCTGGAGTTAACGCTCAGAGGTGCGTTACGCCAACGGCAGGAGACGCACAACGTTCGGATCCGCGATCTGATCAGCACGATTGACGGCGAGTTGCGTGCGCAGGGGAGCGCTGCGGTGCGGACGGCGAAGCTGCGGGATCGGGAATCGGCGAGGTTGCGGGCTGCGCTGGCGGCGGTCCGAGTTGCGCTGGGCGAGCCTGGCCTAAAGAAATCAACGATACGGGGCCGGTGTGGCCGATCAGTTCGGTAGCAATATGGTTTTCGGAATCTTTTCTGTGCATCTGGTGTGCCCTGTGAGCCAGCCGATACCTGTCCGAGTCATCTTTCTTCTCACATTCGCGATAACCTGTATTAAGGCAATGCTCAGATTACGACGAGAAGCGTGTCGAGCGCCTTGCTTAATACGTGGCTTGATGCATGAACAGCGATGAGAAGCCGATATTGCGACGGCTTCGACGGTGAGAGCATTACTAGGAGAATTGGATGACTGCAGCGACCATTCCCGGTCTGGACACCGCGCCGACAAACCATCCGGGGCTGTTGTCCTGGGTCGAGGAGGTCGCCGAACTGACTCAGCCGGATCGGGTGATGTTTGCCGACGGTTCGGAGGAAGAATGGCAGCGGCTCTGCGAGCACCTCGTTGCAGCTGGCACGTTTAAGCGGCTCGACCCGGAGAAATATCCCAACTCTTACCTGGCGTTGTCCGACCCGTCTGATGTCGCCCGGGTCGAGTCCCGGACCTTTATCTGTTCCGAACGGGAAATTGACGCTGGCCCCACCAATAACTGGATGGCGCCGGCTCAGATGCGGTCCACGATGAGAGAGCTCTACCGCGGGTGTATGCGTGGCCGCACGATGTGGGTGGTGCCATTTTGCATGGGCCCACTGGGCGCTGAGAACCCCAAGCTGGGGGTGGAAATCACCGATTCCGAATATGTCGTCGTCTCGATGAAGGTGATGACCCGGATGGGCACTGTGGCGCTGGACAAGCTCGGCGACAACGGTTTCTTCGTCAAGGCCTTGCACTCGGTGGGGGTTCCGTTGGAAGGCCCGGATGGAACCCGCACCGCGGACGTGCCGTGGCCATGCAACGAGACCAAATACATCACGCACTTCCCGGAGACGAGAGAGATCTGGAGCTACGGTTCCGGCTACGGCGGCAACGCGCTGCTGGGCAAGAAATGCTATTCGCTGCGCATCGCCTCGGTGATGGCCCGCGACGAGGGCTGGCTGGCCGAGCACATGCTCATTCTCAAACTGATCTCGCCGGAGAATAAGGCGTACTACATTGCGGCGGCCTTCCCGTCGGCCTGCGGTAAAACCAATCTGGCCATGCTTCAGCCGACCATCCCGGGCTGGCGGGCCGAGACGCTGGGCGATGACATTGCTTGGATGAGATTCGGCAAAGACGGCCGCCTTTACGCGGTTAACCCCGAATACGGATTCTTCGGAGTGGCCCCAGGCACCAACCAGAACTCCAACCCCAATGCCATGCGCACCATTACTGCCGGCAACACGGTATTCACCAACGTCGCGCAGACCGACGATAACCAGGTGTGGTGGGAAGGGCTGGAAGGCTCCCCGCAGCACCTGATCGACTGGAAAGGCCGCGACTGGTACCACGGCGAAAGCGACAGCCCTGCCGCCCACCCGAACTCCCGGTACTGCACCCCAATGGCGCAATGCCCCACCCTGGCCCCAGAGTGGGATGACCCGCAGGGCGTGCCGATTTCGGCCATCTTGTTTGGCGGTCGTCGCAAGACCACGGTTCCCCTGGTAACGCAAGCGCGTGACTGGCAACACGGCGTGTTCATCGGCGCTACGTTGGGCTCCGAGCAGACCGCGGCGGCTGAAGGCACGGTCGGTGCCGTGCGCCGCGATCCGATGGCCATGCTCCCGTTCTGCGGATACAACGTTGGTTCCTATTTCGAACACTGGCTCAAGGTGGGCACCCACTCCGATGAGTCCAAGCTGCCCAAGGTTTTCTTTGTCAACTGGTTCCGCCGTGATGAGCAAGGCCGCTTTTTATGGCCTGGCTTTGGTGAGAACAGCCGGGTGTTGAAGTGGATTGTGGATCGCATCGAGCACAAGGCTGCCGGTCAGGTCACGCCTATTGGCACCGTCCCCGCCGTTGACGATCTCGACTTAGCGGGACTCGACGTCGCCGTCGCGGATGTGGCTAAAGCGCTGCACGTCAACGTTGACGAATGGCGCAAGGAACTGCCGCTGATCGAAGAATGGTTTGAGTTTGTCGGGGAGAAGCTGCCTACCGGCATCAAAGACGAGTTTGACGCCCTGAAAGCACGTTTGGCCGAGTAGCCCTCGCCGGCCTGGTCAGACAAACGGCATCGTGCGGTGGGTTGCTGCGCTCAGATCTCGCCGGAAAGCCCGCCTCGGGCGATGAGTTGTCCGGCAATCACGTTGCGCTGGATCTCGTTGGTGCCTTCGCCGACAATCATCAGCGGCGCATCGCGAAAATAGCGCTCAACATCGTATTCGGTGGAATAGCCGTAGCTCCCATGGATGCGTACCGCGTTTAACGCGATCTCCATGGCCACTTCCGAGGAGAACAGTTTGGCCATGCCGGCTTCCATATCGCAGCGTTGGCCGCTGTCGTAACGCTCAGCGGCGTAGCGGGTGAGTTGGCGCGCGGCGGTGAGCTTGGTCGCCATGTCAGCCAAATAATTGCCGACAGCTTGATGCTGCCAAATCGGCTGACCGAAACTTTCTCGCTGCTGAGCGTAGGCCAGCGAATCCTCCAGCGCCGCCGTCGCCACACCTAAAGCCCGTGCGGCGACCTGTATCCGACCCATTTCCAGGCCTTTCATCATGTGTGAAAAACCCACCCCGGGCACGCCCCCTAGCACCGCGGACACCGGCACCCGGCAGTTGTCGAAGAACAGCTCGCAGGACTCCACACCCTTGTAGCCCAACTTGGGCAGATCCCGTGACACCATGAGCCCTGGACCGTGCTCGACAAGTAGAATCGAGATGCCTTTATGGCGCGGGCTGGCGGCGGGATCGGTCTTGCATAACAGGGCGATCAGCCCGCTGTGGCGGGCATTGCTGATCCAGGTCTTCGCTCCATTGATCACCAGATGAGCGGGGCCATCGGGCAGTGCGGTGGTGGACATATTCTGCAGATCCGAACCGCCCCCGGGTTCGGTCAGGGCCATGGTGGCCCGTAGCTCACCGGTGGCTAGCCGCGGTAGGTAGGTCTGTTTTTGGGTTGGGCTGCCAAACAATGTCAGCAGCTTCGCGACGACGCCATGTCCGCCCACTGCCCCGGCCAGGCTCATCCAGCCGCGGGCCAGCTCCTGGGTGACTCCGGCATAACACGGCATCGATACCGGCGACCCGCCGTATTCTTCGGGGATCGCCAGGCCGTAGATGCCGATGCGTTTCATCTGATCGATCCAGTCCGCGGGGTAGGTATTGGCGTGTTCCACCTCGCGCACGGTAGGGCGCACCTCGCGGTCGATGAATTCCCGCACGGTGGCCACCAACATCGCCTCGGCGTCATCTGAGTTGCTCGTCACTTCGCTGCTCACCCCGCTTGTTGTCCGGCCGTGTTGACCTGCCGTTGCACAGACTGCCAGCATGTGGGCTTGTGACTGTGCATAGCCTTGCCGGCGAGGCGCACCATCGTGCGGGTGGGCCCTACTTCGATGACCTAGAGGTTGGCCAGGTGTTTGACTGGGCGCCGGCGATGACGCTGACGCCCGGTATCGCCGCCGTGCACCAGTCCATCCTGGGGGACCGGCTGCGGCTGGCCCTCGACACTGAACTGTGTACGGCAGTAACCGGTCAGCCCGCCGCGTTAGCCCATCCCGGGCTGGTCTGCGATGTGGCGATTGGGCAGACGACGCTGGTTACCCAGCGGGTCAAAGCCAATCTGTTCTACCGAGGGTTGGTCTTTCACCGATTCCCGATCATTGGCGACACCCTCTACACCCGCACCGAAGTGGTCGGGTTGCGAGCCAACTCGGTCCGGCCTGAGCGTGCGCTGACCGGATTGGCTGCGCTACGGATGACCACCATCGATCAGGCGGAGCGGTTAGTTCTGGACTGTTACCGCTGTGCCATGCTGCCGGCTAGCGCTGAATGGCAAGCGGGATCCAGCCGCCAGGACGATCTCGCCGGTATTGGCGCCGATGCGTCACCGCCGGCCGCCGACCCGACGGCGGCCTGGGATGCAGCGGTTTTCCGGCGCCGGGTACCGGGTAGGTATTTCTCCGTCCCGGACGTGGGCACGGTGTTAGCGAGTAGCGCCGACGTGGTGAGCAGTGCGCCAGAACTAGCTCGCCTCACTCTCAATATCGCTGCCACCCACCATGATTCACGCGTTAGTGGGAGCCGGCTGGTATATGGCGGGCACACTATTGGGTTGGCGCTGGCGCAGGCCACCCGGTTGCTGCCCAACCTGGCGACGGTGTTGAGCTGGCAATCCTGTGATCACACTGGCCCGGTACACGAGGGTGACACGCTCTACAGCGAGCTGCAGGTGGAATCCGTGCGGCCCACCGCCCAGGGCGCCGTGCTGGGGTTGCGGTCATTGGTCTATGCGGTCAGCGGCGGATCGGCCGAACCTGACCGGCCAGTGCTGGATTGGCGGTTCGCTGCTCTGCACTTTTAGCTGCTCATGACGGTAATCAGGGAGTAATCTGCAACCGTGACGCTGCGCTATGTCAAGCGGTTACTCCGGGCTCGCCCGAGTGACTACATGCTGGCGTCCACAGTGGCATGTGCTTCGTTGCCGGTGGTTGGCAAACACCTCGAGCCGTTAGGCAGTGCTGCCGCAATGGGAATCTGGGGCTGCCGGCACTTGCCGGAGTTCCTCGCCACGACCACCGCAACGTGTCTGACTCCGGGGATCACTCAGACGCGTCGACAAGAACGTGACGACACCGTCGCGGTAACCGTTGCGGCCTTGCAAGGCATCGTGTCAGCCGCTGAGCTGGACGCGGATTGGCCACTGTCAGACCGCACCGCGCCGGTCTGGCATACCCTGCAGCACCGCCGCTACCGCTATCGGGCCGACGTTCATTATGGGGACAGCCCGGCGCAACTGCTCGACGTCTGGCGGCGTAAAGATCTGCCGGTTCGGCCGGCTCCGGTATTAGTCTTCGTGCCCGGCGGTGCCTGGGTGCATGGCAGCCGCACCTTGCAGGGTTATGCGTTGATGTCGCATCTGGCCGAGCGGGGTTGGGTCTGTTTGGCGATTAATTATCGGGTGGCGCCGCATCACCGCTGGCCTCGTCCGATCGCCGATGTGAAAACCGCCATCGCCTGGGCGCGGGCCAATGTCGACAAATTCGGCGGAGATCGTGATTTTGTTGCGGTGGCAGGCTGTTCGGCGGGCGGCCATCTGGCCGCCCTGGCCGGGCTGGCGGTTCCCGACCCGCAGTACGAAGCCCAGCTTCCGGCCGGCGCCAACACGTCGGTGGATGCCGTCATCGGGATCTATGGGCGCTACGACTGGCAGGACCGTTCCACTGCCGAACGGGAGCGTTTCGTGGATTTCCTGGAGCGAGTGGTGGTCAACCAGCGTATTGCTAGTCATCCGGAGATCTTTCATGACGCTTCGCCGATGACCCGGGTACATGCACAGGCCCCGCCCTTCTTGGTGATTCATGGCAGCAGAGACTCTGTAGTGCCCGTTGCGCAGGCGCGCAGTTTCGCGCAGCGTTTGCGGGCGGTCTCCGACTCGGAGGTGGGCTATCTGGAGTTACCCGGAGCTGGCCACGGCTTCGATCTCATCGATGGGCTTCGCGCCGGTGCGATGGCTCATGCCATCACGTTGTTTCTCAACCAGGTGCACCGTAGCCGGTCGCAGATTGGTCCTGATGGCTACCGGAACGTGAGGGGAGCGGCGCAGCAGTGAAACGGCTCAGTGGCTGGGATGCGACCTTCCTGTATAGCGAGACACCGAATGTGCACATGCACACGCTGAAAATTGGCGTGCTGGAGCTCGGCGAAGCCCGTCAAGACTTCACCATGGAGGCTTTTCGGGCCTTCATCGGTAACCGGCTCTATAAGACCGAGCCGCTGGGATATCAGCTTGTTGAGGTGCCCTTGAAGTTTCATCACCCGATGTGGCGGGAGAACTGCGAGATCGACCTCGACTATCACATTCGGCCGTGGCCGGTATCCGCCCCGGGGGGCAGACGTCAGTTTGATGAGGTTATTGGTGAGATTGCCAGCACGCCGCTGGATCGCCGCCGGCCGCTGTGGGAGATATATGTCGTTGAGGGTCTGGCGCACAACCGGATCGGGGTGATCGGCAAAATTCATCACGCGCTTGCCGACGGAGTCGCCTCAGCAAACCTGCTGGCCCGCGGCATGGATCTGCAACCTACACCGGAACGGCGCCAGTATCTGCCCGATCCAGCTCCGGGCAAGCTAGAGCTGATGGGGTCGGCGTTTGTGGATCACCTCCGTCAGATTGGGCGCATCCCACGGACAGTCCGCTACACCGCGCAAGGTTTTGCCCGGGTGCGTCGGAGCTCCCTGAAGTTCTCTTCGGATCTGGCCAGGCCGTTCGCTCCGCCGCGCACCTTCATGAACCACGTGCTCGCCCCGGAACGCAAGTTCGCCACCGCCACATTGGCGTTAGCTGACGTCAAACAGGCGGCCAAGCGGCTGGAGGGAACAATCAACGACATGGTCTTGGCCATGTCGACGGGCGCACTACGCACCTTGTCACTGCGCTACGACGGCAAAGCGGAGCCCTTGATTGCCTCGGTTCCGGTGAGTTATGACCCCTCACCGGAGCGTATTTCCGGCAATTCCTTTAGCGGCATGTTAGTAGCACTACCGGTGGATTGTGCGGACCCGCTGGAGTGGGTACGTCGCTGTCATGCGAACGCCATCTCAGCCAAGGGGATATTCCAGCTGGTGGGTCCCGAACTGCTGCCACGGTGGACGGCTTATGCACCCCCGGTGGTGTCGGAAGGTCTTTTTCGGCGGTCGGCGATCCGCGAGGGGCAGAGCAAAATGTTCAACGTCAATATCTCCAATGTTGCTGGCCCCCGGCAGCGGGGTCGGGTGGACGGCACGCTGGTTACCGAGATTTATTCGGTCGGACCGTTGATGGCCGGAATCGCAGTGAATATCACCGTGTGGAGCTATGCAGACCAGCTCAACATCTCGGTGCTCACCGACGATGTCGCCGTGCAGGATCCACACGAGGTGACCGATGCCATGATTGCGGCGTTCATTCACATACGCCGGGCAGCAGGGATCTCCGCAGAGTTAGCCACCGTTGAGACGGCTATGGCGCCAGCCTGATTGGTGTTGAAGCCCGACTCGGATGGTTGTGTCTCAGCTGGCGGAGTGCACGTCCGGGCCGGTGAGATAGCTCTGGATGGTTGGCCCGACCAAGGCGACCAAATCGTCGATTGGCGCTGATGCGATCGGCTCCAGCTTGGCCCGATACCGGGCGAAGCCCAGCCCAGCTAGATGCGTACCGACCAGCTCCAGGCGTAGCTTTGCATTGGCGATGCCGAAATGCTTGGTGAACTGCTCAACGACGCGGTCGGTGAGGGCTTCACGTAGTTCCTGTTGAGCCATGGGTTGATTGGCTGCCGAGTTGTACAGCATCAGCAGAGGCTCGAAGACGCCGTGCTTGTCCCCGTTTTCGAGGTATCGGCGGGTTAGCCTGGCCCCGATATCGTGGGTGCTCTCCTCGAGCAGGGCGATGAGCTCATGAAAAGGGGATTTGGCATCGGCGAGTACCGCGGTGGAGAAGAGTCCTTCTTTGCTGTCGAAAAAGTAATAGACCATCGCGACATCCACGCCGGCGTCGCCGGCGATCGCGCGGACGGTGGTGCGGTCATACCCGTCGCGCATGAAACGTTCTCGCGCCACATCGAGTATGCGTTGCTTGTTCTGCTGTCCGGTGCGCCATCGGCCTACGCGCCTGGGTTCAGACATGGCCGTCAGCCTACTGCACGCCAGCGCAATTGTGAGCAGGCTCTCGCGTATTGGGGTCTGGTGCGATCAACAATTGTGCCTCCTTCTGCCGTCCGGTCAGCTCTCCTTCCCGGAGAACATTGCCAAGGTGGTGATCGCGGGGGCGGCAATCTGGCCCCGGTGTGAGGAGCCTGGAATGGGCATCACTCCAGGCGGTACCCCATGGGCAGCAGCACGCTCTTGTGCTGGGTGAAGTGCTCAATGCCTTCGGGCCCGTTTTCTCGGCCGATACCGGATTCCTTATAGCCGCCGAATGGTGAGCCAGGATCGAAGGCGTACCAGTTAATCCCGTATGTCCCGGTGCGAATCTTCTGCGAGATCTCGATTCCGTGCGGGATGTTGGTGGTCCAGACGCTGCCGGCCAGGCCATACACTGAATCGTTGGCGATCCGAATCGCGTCTTCTTCGGTGTCATAGGCGATGATGGACAGCACCGGCCCAAAGATCTCTTCTTGTGCGATCGTCATGGCGTTATCGACATCGGCAAATACCGTGGGTTCTAGGAAATATCCGCTGTCGAGGTCTGTGGGTCGGCTGCCGCCGCAGATCAGTCGAGCGCCTTCCGCCAGGCCTTTGGCGATATAACCTTCGACCCTGGCCCGTTGTTTCTCCGAAATCAGCGGGCCGACTTGGGCGGCTGGGTTGGACGGCAGGCCAACCGGTAATGCCTGCACGAAAGTGCCTATGGCATTAACGATCTCCTCATAGCGGGAACGTGGAGCCAGGATGCGGGTCTGGTTGACGCAGCCTTGGCCGGCATTCATGACACCGGAGAACACCAGCATGGGGACGGCCGCCGCCAAGTCGACATCCTCGAGGATGATGGCCGCCGACTTGCCGCCGAGTTCCAGCGTGCAGGGTATGAGCATGTCCGCGGCGCGTTGAGCGATCTCCCGCCCCACTGCCGTGCTGCCAGTGAAAGTCAGCATGTCCAGCTGGGTGCTAGCCACCAGCGCCTGGCCGGTGTGCACCCCGCCCGGAACCACCGAAAGCACCCCGTCGGGAAGTCCCGCTTCAGCGAAAACCTCGGCAAGGGCGTTGGCGGTCAGCGGAGTTTCGGCGGCTGGTTTGAGTACTACCGAGCAGCCGGCCAGCAATGCGGGGGCCAGCTTGTTGACCGCCAAGAACAGCGGCACATTCCAGGCCACGATCGCGCCCACTACGCCCATCGGTTCGCGGCTGACGATGCTTTGGCCGTAGCGTCCGATGCGGGTTTCGGTCCAGCGCACTTGATCTACCGCGGTGGCGAAGTACTCCATTGCGCTGATGGCCCCGCCCCACTGCATCGTTTCGATGATGCCGGGCGGTTGGCCGGTCTCGTCGACCAGCAGCGCGGTGAACAGCTCTTTGCGATCTGCCATGAGTTTGGCGGCGGCGGCAATGACGGCTGCGCGTTGCGTTGGCGGAGTCCACGGCCAGGGTCCGGTGTCGAATGCGGTGCGAGCCGCGGCGACGGCGGCCTCGACGTCGGCAGCTGCCGCCATCGGCACTGAGCCGACGTATGCGCCGGTGGCCGGGGAACGCACCTCGATAACCTCGGCAGTCGACGGCTCCACCCAGCTGCCGCCGATGAACAGTGTGGTGTATTCGGTGCTCTGGCTGTCGCTCATGCCGCCACCTTACTCATCCCTGAGATAAGTCGAGAACCTGTTTCAGTTAAGGGCTGTTCCGGTCGGTCATGGTCGTAGCACCAACACCAGATTGCTCACCAGAAACTCGCGCAGCCCCGGAATTGAGGTCAACCACCATGCCCATCGTGGGTGGTAGCGAGGAAATGCCGTGACCATGGCGCCGGTGCTCGCGGCCCAGTCCAAGCCGCTGGCGGCTGACACCGCGAACAACGATGACCCGTAGTTATTTTTGGCTGGATGGCCGTGCTTACGGGCATACCGCGCCGCGGCGCGAGCTCCGCCAAGGTAGTGCGTCAGGCCCATCTCATGGCCGCCGAACGGGCCCAGCCATACGGTGTAGGACAGCACCGCCAATCCGCCGGGGCGAGTCACGCGGAGCATTTCGTTGCCGAGTTGCCAGGGCCGTGGCACATGCTCGGCGACATTAGAAGATAAGCAGATGTCCACCGAATTGTCGGCGAATGGCAGTGCCATGCCCGAAGCCCGGACAAAGGTTCCGGATTTCTCGGTGAAAGCTGGCCCAGCGGAGTGCATTTCACCCAGATCTGGTTCAACGCCGAGGTAACGGATGCCGGCTTCGGTGAAAGCGGTGGCGAAGTATCCCGGCCCGCCGCCGACATCGAGCAGCGTGTTGCCCACGGGGGAGCTGCCGGCAATGGCCCACCACAAGTCGGTGACCATGTTGGCGGTGTCGGCGGCCAGCGTGCGATAGAACCGCTCTGGTGCCGATTGCTCATAGCGGAACATCGAGAGTAGCCGCAGTGAGCGGGCTAGCGTTGCGCGTCGGGCCAAGACGTCGTTAGCGGCCATCAGCCCACACCCTACGGCCTCGGCGGTCGGCGGGTGAGGCATCTTCAGTAGTCGAGCGCGTTGTTGGGCTACCGCCGCCGGAGTCAGACGTCGTGCTTGAGCGCCGGCCGCTATCGTGGTGTGTGCAGCTAGGGCGTTCAGTGCTTGAAGCTATCGAGGTCCGCCCGGTTACTGGTGATTCAACTCAACAAAGCATCGCTGGGTCGAAGTAATTTTTCTGCGTCGCTGAACGGGGGAGGGCGACTGTGGCGATACCTTCAGCAATCGGCCGCAGGTCTGGATGGCGAATCATCCTGTTGGTGCTGGCCGCTATCTGGGGCGCTAGTTTCTTGTTTATCAAGGTGGCGTTGGCCGACTTGTCGCCTGCTGAGCTCACGTTGGGGCGGTGTTTTCTCGGCGCGGCCGCGCTGGCCTTGACGTTGCTAGTAACTCGGCTCTCGGTGCCGCGTGAGCCGCGGTTGTGGGCACACCTATTCCTTGTCGCACTGATCCTTAACACTGTGCCGTTTATGCTTTTTTGCTACGCCGAGTTACGGGTGTCGTCCGTTGTCGCGGGGGTCGCCAATGGTACTGCGCCCCTGTTTGCTGCGGTGTTTGCGTTCGCAGCGTTGCGTGATGAGCGCCCTACCGTGCACGCCGTGATCGGACTCGTGGTGGGGATGGCGGGCGTGGTGGTCGTGCTAAGAGTGTGGGACGGGTTTCAGGCCGACACGATCGGGGTAGCCGCAGCGATTACTGCCGCGGTGTGTTACGGGCTTGGGTGGGTATACCTGCGGTATTTCGTCCGAGACAGCGGCCGATCCCCATTAGCCCTCACCTTCTGTCAGCTAGCGTGCGCGACGCTGCAGCTGGCTGTGATCTGCCTTGCGACGTCCTCGCGGGTTCCTACTCTGGCACCTGCGACGCTGGTAGCCATTCTTGCTCTTGGCATACTGGGCACCGGTTTTGCCTATGTCTTGCACCTCAAGATCATTCGCGACGCTGGCGCGACGTCGGCCTCGACCGTCGCGTATCTGGTCCCGGTTTTTGCGGTGCTCATCGGCGTTGTGGTACTCCATGAACCGGTCGGCTGGAACCTCGGTGTAGGAGTGCTCCTGGTGCTTTTTGGTGCAGCGCTAGCGCAGCGTCGCCCGAAAGTACTCATTGCGGATCGATGTGCCCTCGAGGGTCTGCAACGCAACGCCCAAACTGCATCGGTGCCGTCTTAACTCGCGTGTTCAGTCCGCTGCGGCGCTTGATCCGGTGCGCCACCAAATCTGACGGCGCATCGAGTCGGCCACCTCTGCTTTGACACCTCATCCCCATTAGATGCCACAACGGACTCGGGGAAGGTCTCGCATTAGGCTGTTGGCAAATGTCTGCTCTGCGTTCTGTCCTGCTGCTGTGCTGGCGTGATACCGGCCATCCGCAGGGGGGCGGCAGCGAAACTTACTTGCAACGTATCGGCGCGCAGCTGGCCGCATCCGGTGTTGCCGTCACGTTGCGCACGGCCCGCTATCCCGGCGCGGCGCGGCATGAGGTGGTCGACGGGGTGCGGATCAATCGCGCTGGCGGCAGGTATTCGGTCTATATCTGGGCATTGATGGCGATGATGGCAGCCCGAATCGGGTTAGGGCCGCTGCGGCGAGTCCGTCCCGATGTGGTCATCGATACCCAAAATGGCTGCCCGTTTCTCGCTCGCCTGGTGTACGGGAAACGGGTGGTGCTGCTCGTGCATCACTGCCATCGTGAGCAATGGCCGGTTGCCGGTCCGATAATCGCCCGCCTGGGCTGGTATGTCGAATCGCGGTTGTCGCCGTGGCTGAATCGGCGCAATCAATATGTCACGGTGTCGCTGCCGTCGGCCCGGGATCTGGTTGCGTTGGGGGTAGATAACGAGCGAATAGCTGTGGTGCGCAACGGTTTAGATCATATTGATGCGACGTTAGTGGCTAGCCCTCGGTCGCCGACGCCGCGGGTGGTGGTGCTATCGAGGTTGGTGCCGCACAAGCAGATCGAAGACGCGTTGGCAGCGGTCGCTGCGCTGCGGCCACAGATACCCGGTCTGCATCTAGACATCGTGGGCGGGGGATGGTGGCGGCAACGGCTGGTCGATTATGCCCGCCAGCTTGACGTCTCCGATGCAGTGACCTTTCACGGCCACGTCGATGAGGCAACTAAACAGCAGGTGGTACGTAGTTCTTGGGTGCATCTCCTACCGTCGCGCAAAGAGGGTTGGGGGCTGGCTGTCGTTGAGGCGGCTCAGCATGCCGTGCCTACCATTGGCTACCGCCGCTCGGGCGGATTGTCCGATTCAATCGTCGACGGTGTGACCGGAATGTTGGTCGACAACCGCGGCGAACTCATTGCCCGTCTCGAGCAGCTACTCAGTGATCCGGTGCTGCGCGACCAGCTCGGGGGCAAGGCGCAGGCGCGCAGCGCAGAATTTTCCTGGCCACAAAGTGCGGAGGCGATGCACACGGTCTTGGCGGCGGTCCAGGCCGGCAACCGGGTCAGCGGCGTCGTCTAGAGCGCAGCCAATACCCCAGACGTAGCGTCGGTGCGGCGAGCAGGGCCAACCACGCCGCGTGCGCGAGCAGGGTAGCTAGGCGCCGGCCAGGAGATACGCCAGCGGTGTGGCCGCCCACCCGGTACAGGGCGAGGTTGTCGTCGCGATAGGCAAGCGGCAAAGCCGCCAGGGTCTGTGCGGCCGCTCCGCGATCTCCAGCCGTATCCAACTCGACCACTAGCCACGTCACCCCGGCGCGGGCCAACACGGCGGGCTCGGATCCCGCTAACAGAAGCTGCTGCACGGCCCGGGCGTTGGCGCCTTCCCCCGGTAGAATCCGACCGGAAACGGTCAAGTCGCCGGTAGTCAGCACGTCGGCGCGGACCCAACGGGGCAGCGGGTCGAGCACCGGATTTGGGCCAGACCATGGGAAGCGGCGCATCATGCCAGCGGGCAACACCGCGACAGTTCCGGGTTGGTTGTTTATCGCTGCCGAGGTGGCCGCCCAGCCCGGCGGATAGTGCACCGGCTGCACCTGTCCGCACACCCCCCAGGCCAGGTCGGGCAGCGCAAGAAGCACTGCGACGCAGCAGGCTGGCGCGGACACCGCCGGCTGCAGCCACCGCTGCAACGTCAGCACAGCACCGGCGCCGGCTAACGCATAAGCCGGCATAGCCAGTGCCACCCATTTCTGCCCATCCCGCAAGACAGCTACCCCAGGCCACGCTTCAACCGCCGCGCTCAGTCCACCCACCCCCGCGCCGCTGGCCAAAGCCGCTGATAGCAGCACAGACACTGCGGCCAACACGAGTAACGGCACTGCCGGTGGGCGGCGGACTAAGGTCGGCAGCCCGATCGCCACCACCCCCAGCAGCACCACGGCAGACAACACGGCAAACAGGGTTGCCCGAGAAGCGGGTACTGCTGCGCCATTCCAGATCCCGCCGAGGCTGACGAGGCTACCCAGCGTGCTCAGCCCGGGCTCTGCCCGGGCCGCGAACGCCGCTACCCCAAGAGCGCCGTCCGGGTTGCGCAGTGGAGGGCCTAAAGCGGACGCGGTCAACCAGGGCAGCGCCGCCACCACTGCAGTGCCCCCTACGACGGCCGCGCACCGCCCGCGGGGGATACCTCGTCCTGGGGCGGCTACACACACCAACCCCACCGTGGCGGCCAACAGTAGCCCGGTCGGGGTGAGCCCGGCTAGCGCGAACCAAAATGCCAGCGTGCACAGTTGCTGCCAGGTTGGCCCCGCCTCGGTGTCGCCGCCCCTCAGCGCCAGCATCCGGGTAGCGAGCCAGGGCAGACAGCCATAGCCGAGCAGCAAGCTCCAATGGCCCTGCAGCAGCCGCTCGGCGACATAGGGGTTCCAGATCGCGAGTGTGATGGCCACGAACTGGCCGCCCGCCCCGGACTCCGGTAGCAGCGTTGCAACCAATCGGGCGGCACCCCAGCCGGCTAGCCATAACCCGGTAACCAGCAGAACTTTCACCACGATGCCGCCGTCGACCAGGTGGGAAGCGAGCGCGACAGCGAAATCCTGGGGTGTGGCTCGTGGTGCCGCCATCAACCCCAGGGCGCTATCGGACAGATAGGACCGTGGTGTGGAGACCGCGTCACGCAGCAGCAGATACCCGCGACCCAGTAACGGTCCAACCACCAGCAATGCCAGGGCTAGCGCATACCCTGGGGCAGCTGCGCGTCTCAGCTGGGTGAGCCCGAAGCCGGGGGATCTGGGTCGCGGCGTGGCTGTGGGCGTTGCGCGGGCAGCTTCTCGGTCTCGGCTTCCGCGCCCGGCACCCGTTCGGCGGCTTGCTCGCCGCGGCCGTACCCGCCGTCTTCGCCGCGGTCTAAGCCGGTCGTCGCTAACGCGGCCTCGGTGCGCAGGCTGAACGAGGCTAGCGAGCTACCGCCGACTAGCGCGATGAGCCCGGCGGCGGTGAACGAAATCGGCAAGACCCGCGACCATAACGCCAACCGGTCCCGCTCATTGCGGGCGGAGTTGACCTGAGACTCCACCGTTTGTTCGGTGGACGCGACGCGGTAGTCAACCAGGGCTATCTCGGGCTTGAGCGCATCACGGGCGAAGTAGTGGTTAGCGTGTTCGGTTTGTTTGACGATGGTGCCCGATACCGGGTCCACCCAAAAAGTTCGTTGGGCCGCGTAATAGCGAGTCATGGTGATTTTCTCACCCGGCTCACCCGGCAAGTCCACTATTGCTGGTGGCACGGTGAGCTTGGTGTCTTCTTCGTTGGCGTAGAGAGAGGGGTAGGCCACCGGGTTGACCAGCTTCCCTTTAGCGTCATAACCGATGTTTTGGGTGAACCGATAGGTGGTCAACCCGTTGACGTCTTCTTGGCCGGAGTAGTTCGCCTCGTACGCTTTCTGCGCGATCGGGTCGAAATACGGATACGTCTTCTTTTCAGTGTGGAACGGGAATCGATAGGACAACCCGTCATGCGGCAAGGCAATGTTGGTTGCCGGGTTCATCTCATTGATGATGCGTGGCTTTTGGACCGAGCCGCCGGGGTGGGTCTCATCGGATACCGCCGTCGCTGTTTTGCGATTGAGGGTGACTGTGTCGACGATGGCTAACAGCAGCCCGGCGTCCTTCTGCTTGTCGGTGCGCCGAACTGAAGTACCGACCTGCAGCGTAACCAGATCAGCATTGGCCGGGGATTCGACGCTGACTTGCTGCTGGGATACCAGCGGCACATTCTGGTTGATGACGACATGCTCACTTGACAGCGACGCCCCATCGAGGGTGGCGCCGGTGCCGTTGCTCATCAGCGTGGTGTCAATGCTGAGCGGGATTTTGCTGATTTTGCTGGTGGTGTAGGTCCACAGCAGCAACGAGGCGGCCAGCAGGGCGGCGCCGAGTCCGATGCTTGCGGTTGCCGCGATCCGCAACATGACTGCTCGGTTCACGTTGCCGTGACCTCCTTCTGGTCCAAGGACCCTCCGCCGCGAATCGCTCCGAGCCCATCAAGCAGCTAGGCAAACCCGTCTGACCCTAACAGCAAAATCTAAGGTCCTGCGGGCACATCTCGGCCGATCGCGAGCTGACCGTTACCGGCAGACTGTGGTGGTGACCGTCTGCCCGCAGCCCGATCAACCCGGCGGTGATCGTCAGTTCAGCGAAGTTGGGCGCTGCGGTACGCAGTCTGAACGGGTGGGTGGCACCCGTGGCTTCCTGCCGGCGGTAGAGGGAATGCGGGCCTGCGCAGCGGTGGGTGTGGTGGTGACTCATGTGGCTTTCCAGACTGGGCACTCCAGTGGCGTCTTAGGCCGGTTATTGAGCCGGTTTGACCTTGCAGTGGCGGTGTTTTTCGCGCTTTCGGGATTCTTGTTGTGGCGTGGGCACGTTGCCGCCGAACATGGTGTGGCGCCGCGGCCATCAACCGGTCAGTACTTGTGGTCACGGGTGGTCCGCATTATGCCGGCCTATGTGGTTGCGGTGATCGTTGTGCTCAGCTTGCTGCCTGAGGCGGATCACCCCAGTCTGACCGTGTGGTTGGCGAATTTGTCGCTTACCCAGATCTATGTGCCACTGACCTTGACCGCGGGCTTGACGCAGATGTGGAGCCTGTCTGTTGAGGTCAGCTTCTATCTGGTGCTGCCGATCCTGGCGTTGCTGGCTCGCCAGCTGCCGATGCCGGCTCGGGTACCGGCGATTGTTGCTTTGGCGGCCATGAGTTGGGCGTGGAGTTGGCTTCCGCTGCACCCCAGCCCCGGGACTAACCCGCTGAACTGGCCGCCGGCGTTTTTTTCCTGGTTTGCGGCGGGCATGGTGCTCGCGGAGTGGACCCACAGCCAGCTGGGCCTGCCGCACCGGTTGGCGCGGCGGCGCGTGCTGATGGCTGGTGTCGCGCTACTGGGTTACCTGGTGGCGGCTTCGCCGCTGGCCGGCCCGGAGGGCTTGGTTCCGGGCACTCCGGGTCAGTTCGCAGTCAAGACGTCGATGGGTGCGTTGGTGGCAGTGGCGCTGCTGGCGCCGCTGGTACTGGATCGACCTGATACCCCGCACCGATTCCTGGGCGCGGCGGGCATGGTGACGTTGGGTCGCTGGTCTTATGGCCTGTTCATCTGGCATCTGGCCGCCTTGGCCATGGTTTTCCCGGTGATCGGCGAGTTCCCGTTTACCGGGTTCATGCCGGCGGTGTTGGGGTTAACGCTGATCTTCGGTATCGCGATCGCTGCGGTAAGTTATGCCCTGGTTGAATCACCGTGTCGGGAAGCATTGCGCCGGCGGCGCGGTGACCCACATTCGGCACGTGCGGTGCATGTCGTGGTGAACCGGTAAAGAGCGTGGTGCTTGCCCGGTGTGTTGCCGCGCTCACTGCCGAGCAGTAGCGGTTCTACTATGGCACCCGTGATCCTGCTTAATCCCCACCATTTACCGCGCCAGTACCCCGATCAACGCTCCGGGGAGATCATGCGATCGCTGGTGGATTTTTTCGAATCCAGGGGCAAAGAGCGATTAAAGGCCGATGACCACGACCGGGTCTGGTACTCCGACTTCTTAGCCTTTGTCGGTGAGCAGCGCCTGTTCGCCAATATGCTGACGCCGGCCAAATACGGGGCGGCCGACTGCCGCTGGGACACCTATCGGCTCAGCGAATTCGCTGAAATTCTGGGCTTTTATGGGCTGAGCTATTGGTACCCGTTTCAAGTGACAGCGCTGGGTTTGGGCCCGATCTGGATGAGCTCCAATGAGGACGCCAAGCGTCGGGCCGCTGAGCAGCTGGAGTCCGGAGAGGTCTTCGCCTTCGGGTTGTCTGAGCAGGCACACGGCGCCGACGTCTATAAGACCGACATGATCTTGACGCCCACCGGGCAGGGTGGTTGGACGGCCAGCGGGCAGA
>JAIENC010000201.1 GCA_019751635.1 Mycobacteriaceae bacterium | reverse complement strand
TGCAGCCGTGCGCCGTCGGCAACACGATCACACACCTGGTAGCCGTCAGCACCGAGCACCTCGTCGAGTACCAGCAGTGCGATATCCACCCCGGCGATCACGCCGGAGTTCCGGGTGATTAATGAGGCGGTCGTCACCGCATCCGCCGACACGGTCGCCATGGTGGTGATGTCCGGCCCGTAATGCAGATCCTCGCTCAACGCGCGTCGGATCAAGGCACGAGCCTGCTCCAGTTCGCAGTCGGAGAGCATCATCAGCTCACCGCTGCCAGCGTCTCAACGCGCACCTCGTTGTCGTTGCCGCCCCGCCTTACCACGACGCTGTGCGCTTGCGCCGGGGCGGTATCGGGATATTCCGCACGGTGATGACAGCCTCGACTCTCGGTTCGGGCCAACGCCGCCGCCGCGACCGCCCGAGCGGTCACCGTTAAGGCCACATCCTCGAAGTCGTTGGGATCCAGTGCAATACGAACATCAGCGGCGGCCAGAGCACCGGTTAGCCGGCGCAGCCCGCCGGCATCGCGAACTACCGAAGCATCCCGAGTCATCGCCCGTTGCAGCGCACCTCGTTCCACCGCGGTATGGCTGATCAGCTCGGGTAACCGCGCCCGGGCCCGCCCAGCTGCCCTGGCATGCACTACCGCGGCTTTACCCGCCCGGCCGCCGACAACCAGGCCTTCTAACAAGCTGTTAGACGCGAGCCGGTTGCCACCATGCATTCCGGTTCTGGCCACTTCACCGACCGCTAAAAGCCCAGGCAGCTCGGTTTTTCCGGAAACGTCAGTGGCGACGCCCCCGCAACCGTAGTGCGCCCCGGGAACCACCGGAATGGGCTGACGCACCGGGTCAATGCCTGCCTCATGACAGGCAGCTGTCACGGTAGGAAACCGAGAGGAAAAGCCTGCGACACCGCGGGCATCGAGGTAGACGCACGGCTCTCCGGTCTGCTTTAACCGCGTGTCGATGGCCGCCGCAACCACATCACGAGGCGCCAGATCCCCCATCGGGTGCACCCCAGCTGTCACTGAATTACCTTGCGCATCAACCAGTATCGCGCCTTCACCACGCACAGCTTCGGTGACCAGTGGCCGCCGTGGGCCAGCGTCGCCGCCGGGGCCAGCAGCAAAAAGCATGGTCGGGTGAAACTGAATGAACTCCAGATCACTCACCGCGACACCGGCCCATAACGCCAAGGCGATACCGTCACCAGTGCAGCCTTCTGGATTGGTGGTCACGCTATAGAGCTGCCCTAACCCGCCGGTGGCCAAGATCACCGAGGGGGCATGCACGATGCCCAGTCCATCGGGGTTCACTACTAAGAGCCCGGTCACCGCGCCGTCATGCTGCAAAACCTGAACCGCACTGTGCTGACCGCGGATGTCGAGCCCCGCGGCTGCGTGGTCGAGCGCCCGCTGCACCTCGGCCCCGGTCGCATCACCACCGGCATGAATGACGCGCCGCCGAGTATGCCCACCTTCGCGGGTCAATGCCCACTGGCCGGGCGCCGATTCGTCGAATCGTGCCCCGCGTGCAACCAAGTCGGCGATTGCCCGGTAGCCCGCGGCAACAATGGAAACCACCGCCTCGGGATCGCATAGGCCCGCACCAGCCGCCAGGGTGTCAGCGACGTGGGCTTCGATCGAGTCGTCTGTGTCCGGGATCGCAACAGCGATCCCCCCTTGCGCGTAGTGGGTGGCGGTCGTGCCATTTTTCCGCGCCGCCTTGCTCAGCACCATGACGCTCCCACCGGCGCGGTGCGCAGCGAGCGCAGCAGCCAGCCCAGCCGCTCCAGTACCGACAACAACGACGTCGGCCCGCTGCTCCCAAACGGGGAGCCCGTTCACTCCCCACCACCCGGCTGACCGATCTCGATCATCCGCGCCACACTGCGCCGCGCCAGCGCAGCGATTTCCGGGTCGACATGCACTTCGTCAACTCGATTAAGCAGACAACGCAGCAGTGCCGCCGGGGTGATCATCTTCATATATCTGCACGACGCGCGATCGTTAACCGCAAGGAAATCGATTTCCGGTGCGGCCCTTCGCAACTGGTATAGCATTCCGATCTCGGTGGCGACCAACACTTGGCGAGCCTGGGTGGCGCGGGCGGCGTCAAGCATGCCGCCGGTGGACAAAATTTTGACTCGCTCCTCGGGGAAGACACCTTCCCCGGCTAGATACAAAGCCGGAGTGGCGCAACCACATTCAGGATGTACAAACAGTTCCGCAGCGGGGTGGGCGCGGGCCTGCTCGGCGAGTTCATCACCGTTAATGGCGGCATGGACATGGCATTCTCCAGCCCACACATGCAGGTTGTTGCGGCCGGTCATCCGACGCACATGCGCCCCAAGGAACTGGTCGGGGCAGAACAACACCTCGCGATCCGGGTCAATGGAGGCGACCACATCTACAGCATTGGATGAGGTGCAGCAGATGTCGGTGAGCGCCTTCACCGCAGCCGTGGTGTTGACGTAGGAGACCACCACGGCGTCGGGGTGTTCCCCTTTCCACGCCCGCAACTCATCGGCGGTGATCGAATCGGCCAACGAACAGCCGGCTCGGTGATCGGGAATGAGAACAGTTTTATTCGGGCTCAGAATCTTTGCGGTTTCGGCCATAAAGTGCACACCACAGAACACGATGGTGTCTTCGGGAGCTTCGGCGGCAATTCGCGATAACGCCAACGAATCCCCAACATGATCGGCAACATCCTGGATGGCCGGAAGCTGGTAGTTGTGCGCCAAGATGGTGGCGTTATGCGCCTTAGCCAGTCGGCGGATCGTGGCCGCCCACTGTTCGTCGCCAACCACACCTGAGTAGCCCGACGGCGAATCGACGATGCCCGCGGCTAAATCTTTTTCCGGATGGCCAATCACCGCTTGGGCGTCCGTGCGGTTGAGGGCTGTCATGACCCTTAAATCCTTTCGCCACCGACCGGTTTTCGACTTACAATCGAAAACATGGTGATCCATGGTAACACCGGCCACGAGGTACTTGCCGTCGTTTTCCAGATCCGCCAGCCCACTACCAGCTGCACAGTCACCAAAACGACGGAGAAGCTGCAGCTCAATGTGCTGCTGTGGGAACGGGCACGCGATCCCGAGCGTGGTGCCTGGGCGCTACCGGGCGGCTCGTTGCGCGACGATGAGGACATGACCAACTCGGTTCGACGCCAGCTAGCCGAGAAGGTGGACTTGCGTGAAGTTGCTCACCTCGAACAGCTGGCCGTGTTTTCCCATCCCAACCGAGTGCCCGGCACCCGAACAATAGCGTCGACCTTCCTGGGCCTGGTGCCTTCCCCCGCCACCCCGGCACTGCCGCCCGATACGCAATGGCACCCCGTGACCGCGCTGCCACGCACGGCGTTCGACCACGGCCCGATGGTCACCCACGCACACGCCCGACTGGTCGCCAAAATGTCTTACACAAACATTGGCTTCGCTTTGGCGCCAAAGGAATTCGCGCTCTCAACACTGCGTGATATCTATAGCTCAGCGCTGGGCTATCAGGTTGACGCAACCAACTTGAAGCGGGTGTTGACCCGCCGCGGGGTGATCACCCTCACCGGCACCATTGCTCAATCCGGACGCAGCGGCGGGCGCCCCGCGGCGATGTACCGCTTCACCGACTCGCTACTCCGGATCACCGACGAATTTGCCGCACTACGACCACCCAACTCGACGTAACCACGACAAAATTGGATTCTTAAGGCCTTCTTAAGTAAGAATGCCCTCATGGAGTTAGGGAACCTTGCGGGAGCCAAAGACGCGCAATGGACTGCACGATGGATCGGCCGGCCAGCCCATGAGGAACTGCGGCGCAACACTCGCCCACAGTTACCGTCGGAGGATCCGTTTTACCAGCCACCACACGGCTACCAGCATGCGTTGCCCGGAACCGTGCTGCGTTCCCGCGAGGTGGAACTGGCTTTTCTGGGGCTAATACCGCAGCGCGCCACCGCCACCCAGCTGCTGTACCGGACCATGGACACCTGGGGCCAGCCCGAAGCGGCGGTGACAACGGTGATTGTCCCAGCAGACGTCACCCCAGACCGCCCCTGCCCGGTGCTGTCGTATCAATGCGCCATCGACGCGGTGACATCACGTTGTTTCCCGTCGTATGCGCTGCGCCGGCACGCCAAAGCCCTCGGATCGCTGGCCCAGTTGGAGTTGTTGCTGATCACCGCCGCCGTCGCAGAAGGTTGGGCCGTCTCGATCCCTGACCACGAAGGCCCCAACGGGCTGTGGGGCGCGCCCTACCAACCGGGGTATTGCGTGCTCGACGGGATCAGAGCCGCGATGAACTCCGAGCGCCTCGGGTTGTCCAACTCCGCACCTGTTGCGCTGTGGGGTTACTCCGGCGGCGGTCTGGCCAGCGCCTGGGCTGCCGAAGTATGCGGCGACTACGCGCCCGAACTCGACATTGTCGGCGCTGCGCTGGGGTCGCCCGTCGGCGATCTGGGCAACACCTTCCGCCGCCTCAACGGCGGTCTGTTGGCCGGCTTACCCACGCTCGTCATCGCATCCCTGGCCCACATCTATCCGGGCTTAAACCGGGTCATCCAGAACTACGCCAGCGAGGCCGGACGCGCCCTGCTGAACGAGATGGAGACCAAAACCACACTGGGTGCGCTGATTCGGATGGCCGGGCGAGATGTGGGCGATTTCCTGAACCACCCGCTGGATGAGATCCTCGCAATGCCCGAGCTCGTGCATGTTTTCGACAGCATCAAACTGGGCGCCATGGTGCCCACACCGCCGGTCTTGATCATCCAGGCCGTACACGACTACCTGATCGATGTTGCCGATATCGACGAGCTGGCCCATACCTACGTCAGCGGTGGCGCTGCCGTGACCTACCACCGCGACGCGTTCAACGAACACATGTTGCTACATCCGCTGTCGGCACCGATGACACTGCGCTGGTTGCAAGACCGATTCGCCCGCCGACCGCTCACCGACAATCTCATTCGCACAACCTGGCCAACGATGTTGAATCCGGCGACCTATGTCGGCATGGCACGGCTAATCCGGATCGCCGGAAAAGTCATTCTGGGCAAAGCGGTACATCGGGATCCGCTCTAATCTCGCCCGCGAAGTTACCGAGGTCGTCATGCGCGGCCGCGGCAACCAGCAGGGCGTACACCAACGCACCAATGCCCACGGGCAGCAGTAAGCTGCCAGCGATTTGAGCTGGGGTGTGGCCAAAGAACACCGGCGGAGCCGCTGTGAAATACCACACCGCATGGTCCGTGCTGAGCTGCGCTTGGGCAATGTTGACCGCGCCGTAGCGCAGGTACGCCCCGAACGCCCCCACTGCGGTTGCCGCCGCGCCGCCGGCCAGCAAACCAACCGAAAGTGTCACCACCATCTGCGGGCCACGCCGGTGCCGGCACTGCCAGGCCAGCACCGGGGCCACCACCGCCATCACACTCAACAAGCCCAACATCAGACACGGCGCCACAAAAAACTGCTCGGATTCGTTGCCCAGATAGTCGCGCACCCGCTCACCGGCGTGATTGCGCCCCACCACACCATGGATCGATGGGGCAATCCAGACCCACAGCGCCCCCAATAGCGCTCCAGTGATCAGCAGGCCAACAACCGCGCCGACGAGCACCCGCACCGACGACCGGCGACCGGCATCGTCAGATCCGGCGAGTTCGGTCACCGCTGAGACTCCAGATCGAGTGAATCCACTAAGCCATGCCGAGAACATCGCGCCCACCAACCGTCGGGGCGTACTTGGACCACCATTCGGCGCCCACACTGCGCGCAAAACCGGGGAGGTTCCAGCCCCAACTGGGCCATCATCGGGGTAAGTCCCGATTGTTGCTGAATCTTCAGACCGGTATAGACGTTGTACACACCTGCACCGACCGGAGCTGGTAAATCTTGGGCCACAGTCGAGATGTTTCTACAAGCTTGCGTTGAGTGCCTTGATCGGCATCTGCAGATCTTCCAGCATGGCCACATCAGCCTCGGCGGGGCGGCCGAGGGTGGTCAGATAGTTCCCGACGATCACCGCGTTAATGCCCCCCAAGATGCCCCGCTGAGCACCGAGATCGCCGAGGGTAATCTCGCGGCCACCGGCGAACCGCAGGATGGTGCGGGGCAACGCCAACCGGAAAGCGGCCACGGCTTTGAGGGCTTGGCTGGCCGGCAACACCTGCAGGTCACCGAACGGCGTTCCGGGCCGTGGATTGAGGAAGTTCAGTGGCACCTCATCAGGACCAAGCTCAGCCAGCTCAGCGGCGAACTCGGCGCGCTGCTCCAGCGTCTCGCCCATGCCCAGGATGCCGCCGCAGCACACCTCCATGCCGGAGTCACGCACCATCGACAACGTTTGCCAGCGCTCTTCCCAGGTGTGGGTGCTTACCACAGTGGGAAAAAATGAACGGGCAGTCTCCAAGTTGTGGTTGTAGCGATGCACCCCCATCGCCACCAGCTGATCCACCTGCTCAGCGGTCAACATTCCCAAGGAGCAAGCCACCTGGATGTCCACTTCATTGCGGATCGCCTCGATGCCCGCAGCCACCTGCGCCATCAACCGGTCGTCTGGCCCACGTACCGCAGCCACAATGCAAAACTCTGTCGCACCCGTTTTTGCGGTTTGCTTAGCCGCCTCAACCAGGCTGGGAATATCCAGCCAGGCGCTACGGACCGGTGACGTGAAAAGCCCCGATTGTGCGCAAAAGTGGCAGTCCTCCGGGCAACCGCCGGTCTTCAGACTGATGATGCCCTCAACCTCAACTTCCGGACCGCACCAACGCATCCGCACCTGATGCGCCAGCTCCAGCAGTTCTTCGAGACGGTCATCAGGTAGTTGCAGCACCGCAAGCACTTGGTCTTGACTCAGACCTGCACCGCGTTCCAGCACTTGCTGGCGAGCTACCTGCACAATGTCGTAGCCGTCATAGTTGCTGAGGTCTTCGCCGTCGCGGCTAGCACGCGGCACCGCCTGAGTCACCAGATACTCCCCTAGCTCACGTCCACATCTGAGCATGTGGAACCCAAGCTAGGGTAACGGCCCACTGCCCTACACACGCAATCCGCCGCCGTCAGCTGCGCGACCTGGAGCACAATGTCGTGACCTAACCGCCAGGACAGCTATCCCTCTGAGCAGATCAGGTGCTCGAGGCGCCGGTTTCCTTCCCAGCGGCGTATGCCGACAAAAGTCCCGCTAAGCTGTGCCGGCTTTCCCGCAATGCGCAAAGCCCGGCCCAGTTGAGCGCCACCCACTCGACGAGCCAGCGTGACGTGCGCGGTCCATTGGTCGGGCATGGTCGTGATGATCGGCCCTGGGGTCAGGTACGGCTGACAGCAGCGGTGCACCTCGGCATGCACCGCCAACAGCTCAGTCGTCGGCACGATGAGGCGCGCAAGCACCGCCTTCGCCCTGCCGAACAGCAGCGGTGCACCAATGACACAACGCAGCGGAAACCGTTGGCTCACCCCGACAAGTCGTTGTTCTACCTCGGCGGCGATGCGTTCGGCAACCACCAACGTCACATGCGGACGGCTAGCCGGCGCCTGGCTAGGTATGTCGGCGGCCTCGAGCGCACTCCACAGGCGACGGACCGCTGTCTCGGTATCCGGGTCGAAGAGCAGCTCAATGGAGTGCACCAACTCAACCGACCAGGCTGGTGACCCATTGGCGGTCGAACGCGGTAGCGCTCATCTCCGCGAAATCCGGCGCGGCCAGCGCACCGGCCCCGACCGGGAGCACCGCCCGGATCGGAGCCAGCTCGGCCAAGGCTGATCGGTTGCTGATCTCCACCGCACTGGGCTGTGATGGCCAGCTGCCGATCACCAATCCCGCACTCGCAACGCCCTTGTTGGCCAGCGCTTCCAAGGTCAGTGCGGTGTGGTTGAGAGTGCCCAGCGTAGCGGTGACCACAATCAACACCGCAGCCCCTAAGTCGGCAGCACAATCACGCAAGGTGACGCCGTCCGCGCCGAGCTCGACTAGCAGTCCACCGGCACCTTCAACCAAGGTGAGCTGCCCGGGGTTGTCTAACTCCTGCACCAGGTGCAACACCTGCCCACGAGTGGGCAACGACATGCCAGCCAGCCGGGCAGCGGCGACCGGCGCCATGGGTTGCGGGTACTGCGCCACCCTGGCCAGCTCGGTCACCCCCGATAGTTCGGCCACCACCGCAAGGTCGTCATCGCCGACCGCCGCTCCGGTCTGAACGGGTTTGCAGACCGCGACGTCAATACCGGCGTAGCGGGCGTGACAGGCCAGTGCCGCGGTGGCTATCGTCTTGCCGACCCCAGTGCACGTCCCGGTAATAGCCAGAACGGTCATCGTGGCACACCCGAACGCCTGCCCAGTACCTGCGTCAACACCTGGCATGCCATTGCCATCTCCTCAGGGTTCAGGGAGGCCCGGGCGGAGAGCCTAAGCCGAGAAGTGCCGGCTGGCACGGTCGGCGGCCTAAAACAACCCACCCTTACTCCGGCAGCTAAGCAGGCAGTGGCGGCAGCCAAGGCCTGCTGCGGGTCACCCAAGATCACCGGGACAACCGCCGAACCCGGAACCTCCGGCACCCCGCAGACCTGCGCCAGAGTATGGGCATGCCGCAGCACAGCCTGCGGCCGCCACGGCTCGGCGTTAAGCACCCGCAATGCGGCTAGCGCCGCACCCACTGCCGCCGGCGCTAAACCGGTATCGAAAATGAACGGCCGCGCCGTGGCGATCAGATGCTCGCGCACCGCCGGCGACCCCAGCACCACGCCGCCCTGGCTGCCAAGCGCCTTCGACAGCGTGGTGGTCATCACCACATCGGGCGCCCCGGCAAGTCCAAGCTCATGGAGTAGCCCGCGGCCACCGCCCCGAACACCCAGGGCGTGTGCCTCATCGACAATGAGCAAAGCGCGGTGTCGCCGGCAAACATCGTGCAGCTGACCGATGGGCGCCAACGCGCCGTCGGCGCTGAAGACCGAGTCGGTGACCACAACAGCGCGCTCCTCTGCGCGAGAGGCCAACGCGGTGTTTACCGCATCAACATCACGATGTGCCGTTACCATCACCCGAGCCCGCGAGAGCCGGCAGGCATCGACCAACGATGCGTGCGAGTAAGCATCCGAGATCAGCAATGCATCCGGGCCAGTTAAGGCGACAACCGCACCTAAATTAGCGGTATACCCCGACGAGAACACCAATGCGCTGGAAAAGCCCACATAGTCAGCCAGTGCAGCCTCAAACTCGTGATGCAAATCGGTGTCGCCAGTTACCAACCGTGAACCGGTCGCCCCAGCGCCCCACGTGCGCAGCGCCGCAATCCCCCCAGCGATGACCTCGGGATGCTGCGTTAGGCCCAGGTAATCGTTAGATGCCAGATCCAGCACGGCGGCCGACGCGGCGCGAGCCCGCAGCGAACGCTGCAACCCGACTTCCCGGCGTTGGTGACGCGCCTCGGCTAGCCAAGCCAACGGCATAGGATCGGCCGGTACTACCCGGGAGAGTTCTGCAAGCTCCGAAAGATCAGTCATCGCAGTTCAGCCTACGAGGCGCGCGACCTCAACCATAGCGGAGGTGATCTGCGCAACCTCCGCCGCGCCGCAGATGAACGGCGGCATCGCATACACCAGGTTGCGGAATGGGCGCAGCCAGACGCCGTGTTCCAGGGCCGCAGGAGTCGCGACGGCCAAGTCGACGGGCTGGTCGCATTCGATGACACCGATCGCACCACAAACCCGCACATCGGTGACCGCGGGCAATCCTCGCGCGGGCGCTAGGCCGGCGGTTAACCCGGCGGCGATCTCGGCAATGCGCGACCGCCAGTCCTGACTCAGCAGCACCTCGATGCTCGCGATCGAGACGGCGCAGGCCAAGGGGTTAGCCATGAAGGTGGGCCCGTGCATCAACGCCCCGGCCGCACTCGAACTAATGGTGTCAGCGATCTCGGTGGTGCATAAGGTAGCGGCCAAAGTGAGGTATCCGCCGGTCAAGGCCTTACCCACACACATGATGTCGGGGCTTACGCCGGCATGGTCAGCGGCGAACAGCGCCCCTGTCCGACCGAAACCGGTAGCGATCTCGTCGAAGACGAGCAGGACGTTGCATCGACGGCAGATGTCACGGAGATCACGAAGGTAGCGGGGGTCGTGGAACCGCATCCCGCCGGCCCCCTGAACGACCGGCTCAACCACAACCGCCGCCACCTCGTCGGCATGCTCGCGGAGTTGTTTCTCGAAATCCCGGCTGTAGCCGGGGTCATAACGGCGGGGCACCGGGGGCGCGAAAATCTGTGGGGTCAATAGAGAGTTTTTCTCTGCGGCCCACAGCTCATGCATGCCCCCCACTGGGTCACAAATGCTCATGGGCGTAAAGGTGTCCCCGTGGTAGCCGCCCCGCCAGGTCATCAATCGGTGTTTGCCGACTACGCCACGGCTGCGCCAGTACTGCACTGCCATCTTCACCGCGACCTCAACAGATACCGATCCGGAGTCGCAAAAAAACACCGTCTCCAATCCGGCCGGGGTGATCTCCACCAGCAGCTGCGCCAGCCGGGCCGCCGGAGCATGGGTCAGGCCGCCAAACATGACATGGTTCATCGTGGCGAGCTGCTCAGTCAGTGCCGCATCCAAGACGGGATGGCCATGGCCATGTATTGCGGTCCACCACGAACTCATCGCATCCAGTGCCTGGACCTCGTTGCCATCGTGGATCAGCGTCAACCAAGCGCCGCGGGCACTGACGGCCACCACGGGAAGCATGGCATCCTCGCCGATCCAGCGGCCGACGGGGCTGTAGGGATGCCAAAGGTGGGCGGCATCAATCGCACTGATCTCATCAGCGGTCATGCCGAAAGTCCCCGCAGCCATGCCGACCCAGAGTAGTGCACGCCCCAGCCCCAGCATCGCGGTCACTGGCCGGTCACGGTAGGAAAAAATATCCGCCGCGGGCCGACCCAGACCGAAACCAATGTTGTAAAAGTGTCTGTAGTGATTGTTGTGAATTCGGTTCACTGGGAAGGCGGAGTCGATCATGAAACGTGTCTCGTACGCAGTTGCCGCCGGCATCGCCCTCACGCTGGCCATGCCAATAGCCAATCCTGGGCTCGCGGCCGCCGACTCAACGGTAGGTAGCACTCGCACAATCGAATATGTGATCGCCCGTGGGCTCTCGCAGCGCGGCGTGCCGTTCTTATATGGCGGCGGCAATGTGGCCGGCCCCACGCGGGGCACCGGCCTCAACGCCAACACCGTCGGGTTCGACGCCTCTGGCCTGATTCAGTACGCCTTCGCTGGCGCCGGAATCAAGATGCCGCGCACGTCGGGCCAGCAATGCAGCGTCGGCCGTAAGATCCCCCCGACGCAAGCACTCCCGGGCGACCTGATCTGCTATGGCCCCGGCGGAGCTCAAAGCGTCGCCATGTATCTCGGCAACGGTCAGATGCTGGAAGGCACCGAACCTGCCGTCATGGTCTCACCCGTGCGCACCAACGGCATGGTCCCTTACCTCACCCGGATCATCAACTAGCATCCCCGTGCGGGCAAAGTCACAGTCGCGCATCAGCCAGCTGATACTGGGCCCGATCTGGCGGGAACGCTTTGTTGAGGTATAAGCCAAGCCCGCTGGTTAGGTAGATTGTCTGTCGACCATGCTGACACTTAGGTCCCCAACGCCGGCGCCGATAGCACCAGCGACAGCGACAGACTTCGCCCCACCCGAGAACCAGAAGTCGAATTTTTACCGGCACGATCTTGACGGATTACGCGGTATCGCCATCGCCTTGGTCGCCGTGTTTCACGTCTGGTTTGGCCGGGTATCCGGCGGTGTCGATGTATTCTTGGTGCTGTCCGGCTTCTTCTTTGGCGGCAAAGTCCTGCGTGCCGCACTCAACCCGGCCTACACCACACCGCGGTGGCTGGGGCCGGAGCTCATTCGTCTGGTCAAGCGGTTGCTGCCCGCGCTCGTCGTGGTGCTAGCCGGGTGCACGGTGTTGACCATTCTGATCCAGCCGCAGACCCGGTGGGAGACGTTCGCCGACCAAAGCTTGGCCAGCCTGGGTTACTACCAAAACTGGGAACTGGCCCGCACGGTCGCCGACTATCTGCGCGCCAGCGAGGCCGTCAGCCCACTACAACATCTCTGGTCGATGTCGGTGCAAGGCCAGTTCTATATTGCCGTGCTGATCTTTGCCGCTGGCGGTGTCTGCCTGCTGCGCCGCCCGCTGGGGGCCAGCCTGCGAACCTTCTTCGTGGTGCTGCTCAGCGTGCTGGCGGCAGCATCATGTGGATACGCAATCTTCGCTCACCACATCAACCAGTCCACCGCGTACTACAACAGTTTTGCCCGGGCCTGGGAGCTGCTCGTCGGCGTACTCGTCGGGGCGCTACTGCCCTATCTGCGCTGGCCAATGTGGCTGCGCACGGCCGCCGGCAGCGTGGCGCTGGCGGCAATCGTGTCCTGCGGGGCCCTCATCGACGGGGTCAACGAGTTCCCCGGACCGTGGGCACTGGTACCTGTCGGCGCTACGGTGCTGATCATCCTGGCCGGCGCCAACCTGTCTCATCAGTGCGCTACCCAAGCCGGGTTACCACTGCCCAATCGGCTTCTGGCGGCCGGTCCACTGGTAGCGCTGGGCAACATCGCCTACTCGCTGTATCTATGGCACTGGCCGCTGCTCATCTTCTGGATGTCCTATACCGGCCATCGCACCGCTAACTTTGTCGAGGGCGTGGCGCTTCTGCTGGTTTCGACATTGCTGGCCTATCTGACCACCAAATACGTCGAAGAACCACTTCGACACCAAGGGCGATCGCTGGCCCTGGCGTGGGGGTGGCGTCCTCGGTTACGTCGGCCGACAACCTCCCTAGGCGCATTGGGTTCGGTGGTGGTGCTACTCGGCATCACGCTGACCGCCACATCATTCACCTGGCGTGAGCACGTCATAATCCAACGCGCTACCGGCGATGAACTGAGCCGGCTTAATCCGCAGGACTACCCCGGCGCCCGGGCGCTGATCATGCATGAGCGGGTACCCATGCTGCGCATGCGACCCACCGTCTTGGAGGTCAAAGATGACCTGCCGCCGTCCACTCGGGACGGCTGCATCAGCGACTTCGTCAATCCAGCACTAGTTAACTGCACCTATGGCGACCCGAATGCCACCCGAACCATCGCCCTGGCTGGCGGATCGCATGCCGAACACTGGCTCACCGCGCTCGATCTGTTGGGACGCATGCACAACTTCAAAGTGGTGACCTACCTCAAAATGGGCTGCCCGTTGTCCACCGAGAAAGTCCCGCTGATCATGGGCAACAATGCCCCGTATCCGCAATGCCACAGCTGGGTGCAGAAGGTGATGGCCAAGATCATCGCCGATCATCCCGATTACGTGTTCACCACCTCAACTCGACCGTGGAACATCAAACCCGGTGACGTCATGCCTGGCACCTACATCGGAATCTGGCAGGCGTTTTCCGATCACAACATTCCCATTCTCGCCATGCGAGACACCCCATGGCTGGTCAAAAAGGGCCAGCCCTTCCAACCCGCGGATTGTCTGGCTAAAGGCGGCGACGCAGAGTCGTGTGGAATCGCCCGCTCGGCGATGCTGGCCGAGCGTAATCCCACGCTGGACTTCGTTGCGCGGTTTCCGTTGCTGAAGCCACTGGATATGAGTGACGTTATCTGCCGGGCCGAGATCTGCCGAGCCGTCGAAGGAAACGTACTCATCTACCATGACGCGCATCACGTGACCGCTACCTACATGCGCACTATGGCAGACGAACTCGGCAGACAACTGGCCACAATCACCAACTGGTGGTCCGATGAAAGCGAGCGCGAGCAGGAATAGGGGCAGGTGATGTCGCCGGACCAGCCAGTCACAGAACCCAGCGGAGCAGTCCCATCGGGTGTGTGGCCCGGCACTGCCTACCCGCTCGGCGCAACCTATGACGGTGGCGGCACAAATTTTTCGATTTTCTCCGAAGTCGCCGAGAAGGTCGAATTGTGCCTGCTAGACCGGGGCAACGAAGTCCGGATTGGCATCGACGAGGTCGATGGGTATGTCTGGCATACCTATCTTCCTGCCGTCACTCCAGGCCAGCACTATGGGTTTCGGGTATATGGGCCGTTCGACCCGCCCGCCGGGCATCGATGTGACCCCAGCAAACTGCTGCTCGACCCCTATGGAAAAGCGTTCCACGGCGAGTTTACCTTCGGACAGGCCCTGTTCAGCTATGACCTAGCAGCCGCGGCAGTCAATCCCGCCGATACCGGCACCCCACCTAGGCTCGACTCACTCGGTCACACCATGACCAGTGTGGTGATCAACCCGTTCTTCAACTGGGGAACCGATCAACCGCCAGGTACTCCCTACCACCAGACGATCATTTATGAGGCACACGTTAAGGGCCTGACCCAAACCCATCCCGGCATCCCAGAGCAGCTACGCGGCACCTATGCCGGGTTGGCGCATCCGGCGATCATCGAATACCTCACTTCCCTCAACATCACCGCCATCGAGCTCATGCCAGTACACCAGTTCCTACACGACCGCCGGCTGGTGACCATGGGCCTACGTAACTACTGGGGCTACAACACCTTTGGCTTCTTTGCCCCACACAACCAGTACGCGGCAAATCGACAACCTGGCGGGGCAGTGGCGGAGTTCAAAACCATGGTCCGGACTCTGCACGAAGCCAACATCGAAGTCATTTTGGACGTGGTCTACAACCACACCGCCGAAGGCGACCATCATGGCCCAACCATCAATTTCCGGGGTATTGACAATGCCGCCTACTACCGACTCATCGACGAAGACCGGCGATTCTATAAAGATTTCACGGGTACCGGCAACAGCCTCAACGCACGGCACCCGCATACCTTGCAACTGATCATGGATTCCTTGCGGTACTGGGTCATCGAGATGCACGTCGACGGGTTCCGCTTCGATCTGGCCTCCACGTTGGCCCGTGAACTGCACGACGTTGATCGGTTGAGCGCATTCTTCGACATCGTCCAGCAAGACCCAGTGATTAGCCAAGTCAAGTTGATCGCCGAACCGTGGGATATCGGCGAGGGTGGCTACCAAGTCGGCAATTTCCCTAGTTTGTGGACCGAATGGAACGGCAAGTACCGCGACACCGTGCGCGACTATTGGCGTGGCCAGCACGCAACGCTCGGCGAATTCGCCTCCCGGCTTACCGGCTCCTCAGACCTTTATGAGGCGACCGGCCGGCGCCCCAGCGCCAGCATTAACTTCGTCACCTGCCACGACGGATTCACGATGGCCGACCTGGTGTCCTATAACGACAAACACAACGACGCCAACGGGGAAGAGAGCCGCGACGGCGAGAACTACAACCGGTCATGGAACTGCGGCGTCGAAGGCCCCACCGACGATCCCGACATCTTGGCGCTGCGGGCCCGACAGATGCGTAACTTCATGGCCACCCTGATGCTCAGCCAAGGCACCCCGATGCTCGCGCACGGCGACGAAATCGGCCGCACCCAGCACGGCAACAACAACGTCTACTGTCAAGACACCGAATTGTCTTGGCTGGACTGGTCTTTGGTGGAGCGCAATGCCGACTTGCTGGCTTTTACCCGCGCCGTGACGCGCTTACGGAAAAATCATCCGGTGTTTCGCCGCCGCCGATTCTTCGAGGGGGAACCCATTCGCAGTGGCACCGAAGTGCGTGACATCGCCTGGCTGACGCCGGCGGGTCAGGAGATGACCCATGCCGATTGGGACCGCGGCTTCGATAAGTGTGTGACGGTGTTCCTCAACGGCGCGGCCATCCCCTCCCCCGATACCCGCGGCCGCCGGGTGGTGGATGACTCATTTCTGTTGTGTTTCAACGCCCACGAGCATCCCGTCGAGTTCGTGGTACCGCATCGTGACTACGCCCAGCAATGGACCGCCGAATTGGACACCACCCATCCCCGCGGGACTAGTGGGCTGGTCCTCAGCGCGGGCCAGAAGACCGTGCTACCGCAGCATTCGCTGCGGGTGCTGCGTAAGACCCAGTGATGGCGATACCCGTCCTGTCCACCTACCGGCTTCAGCTACGCAGCCCGGCCAGTGGGCACTCGTTTACCTTCGCCGACGCCGAAAACCTACTCGATTATCTCGACGAGCTCGGGGTGTCACACCTCTACCTGTCACCGATTATGACCGCGGTGCACGGCTCGACGCACGGCTATGACGTCACCGACCCCACGACGGTGTCAGCAGAATTAGGCGGTTCCGAAGGTTTAGCGCGGCTCTCGGTGGCGGCACGAGCCCGCGGGATGGGCTTGATCGTCGATATTGTGCCCAATCATGTTGGGATCGCCGCACCCAAGCAGAATCGGTGGTGGTGGGATGTCTTAAAGCATGGTCAGGCTTCGCCGTACGCCAGCTTCTTTGATATCGACTGGGAACTTGATGCTGGCCGAATTGTTCTGCCGCTGTTAGATTCCCCAGACGATATTGCCGGTTTAACGGTTGATGCCGATCTGCTGCGTTTAGGTGCACTGCAGCTACCCATCGCACCCGGAACCGGTGACGGCACCGGCGCCCAGATTCACGACCGTCAGCACTATCGGCTGGTGAGTTGGCGGAGCGGCCAGTGCGGTTATCGCCGCTTCTTGACGATCAGCTCGCTGGCCGGCCTGCGCCAGGAAGATCGCACGGTGTTCCAGGCCAGCCATGCCGAAGTGGCCCGCTGGTTCGCCGAGGAACTAGTCGATGGTGTGCGCGTTGACCATCCCGATGGGCTAAGCAACCCGACCCAGTATCTGAGCTGGCTACGGGAGTTGCTCGGTCCGGCGGCGTGGATCGTGATCGAGAAGATTTTGGCGGCCGGCGAGCCGCTCGATCCCGCGCTACCGGTGGCTGGCACCACTGGCTACGACGTGCTGCGGGAAGTCAGTGGATTGTTCGTCGACCCCACTGGGGCTGGGCCGTTAACCGCGTTAGTCGAGTCCGTCGGGTGCGATCATCAGGCCACCCCCACCCTGGTACGCGAGCTGAAAACCGCCGCGGCCACTAACACGTTGGCCAGCGAACTCGGTCGACTGCGACGCAGCATTGTGGCGGCAGTGGGCGCCGATCACCCGCTGCTGGACCAGGCGGTGGCAGCGCTGCTGGGCAACATCGATGGTTATCAGTGCGACTCTCCAGAACTGGCGGCCACGGTGCCCCACGTTCTAGCTCAAAAGCATTTATTTGCAGCAGAATTGGACTATCCGCTACGGCTCATTGCCGCCGCGCTGGCCGCCGGCGGTCAGCCGGCGATCCGCCTGCAGCAGCTGCGCGGCGCGGTGAGCGCCAAGGCCGTTGAAGACTGTCTGTTTTATCGGGATGCCCGCCTGGTGTCACTCAATGAGGTGGGCGGCGACCCGCAACGGTTCGGCATCGATGTCACGGAGTTTCACCACCACTGCGCGGCCCGGGTCACCCAGTGGCCCCAGACTATGACAACGCTGACCACCCACGACACCAAGCGCGGTGAGGATGTCCGGGCCCGCATCACGGTGCTCTCGCAAGTGCCGACGCTGTGGGCACAGTTCGTCCGCCACGCCGAACAGCTCGCACCCTGCCCTGACGCTGCAACAGGATTATTCTTGTGGCAGAACATCTTTGGCGTATGGCCGGTTAACGGCGAGCTCTCCGGCGAGCTGCGTGAGCGGCTGCATGCCTACACCGAGAAGGCGGTCCGGGAGGCCGCCCGGCATACCAGGTGGGATAACCCGGATGCCGATTTTGAGTGTGCCGTGCACGGCTGGCTGAACACCGTGTTGGACGGACCCGCAGCACAGGCGTTGACCGTCCTGGTTGGCCGGCTCGATGCGCATGCGCAAAGCGATGCCCTGGGCCAGAAATTGCTCGCGTTGACCGTCCCCGGGATCCCGGACATTTATCAGGGCAGCGAACTATGGGAGGACAGCCTGGTCGATCCGGATAACCGCCGCCCGGTGGCTTACCACTTCCGTCGCGAAGCATTAAAAACCATGCAGCATAAAAAGATTCGGGTTACCGCTGCCGCGTTGCGGTTGCGTCGGGCCCGGCCGAATACCTTTCTGCAGGGCGGTTATTGTCCGCTGGTAGCCAACGGCCCGGCCGCTGATCATGTGGTGGCGTTCCAGCGCGGCACCGACGTGATCGTCGCGGTGAGTCGCTGGACCGTGCGGTTGGCCGACACTGGCTGGGGTGACACCACACTGCCCTTGCCGGGTGGGCCCTGGATCGATACGCTGACCGGCCGCCCGACCAGTGGGGAAACCCCGGCTAGGCAGCTGTTCACGCAACTGCCAGTGGCGCTACTGGAGCGGGTGAATGGCTAAATTCTGCGTGTAGGCCACCAGGATGAGCCAAAGCGGCCGGCCAGGATTAAGGAATGTCGAGCGTATAGGCCAGCCATAAAGCTTCCTCATCAGTCGTCGCTAAACGCGTGGCGATAGCGGCAAGAGTGGTAGCTCGACTCTCAGTTTCCCGCTGCAGCTTCCGGATTACCGCGGCACGCCGGCGCGCAAAAATTTCCAACTGACTATTGAATTCTGCGGTGTAACTACCGTGAGTTGACCACACCTTCTGACCAACCCCAGCGATCACCTCAGCCGGCTCTCTAAGCCATTGCGTGGCGAGGTACGAAGACGCCGATTCTTCCATCAATTCTGCTATATTAACCCGCAAAGTATTGGCCGAATTCTTTAAAGCATTAACTGAGGTCAAATCGCTAGCGGGTAGAGTGCTATAAAAAGTTTGCTGTGAGCTCTCCAGATTCGTCACCAACAGCGTCAATTTTTTATTCAAGCGCGACACCATGTTGGCGTGACGCCTAGTTCTGTCAGCAAGCAGGGAAAGGGCCATATCCACCGTGGAAGTTGCCTGCTTTGCGGCGGCCAGTTCGCAGGATGTGGCGGCCAGAACCAGTCCGGTGTTGTGCAACATTTCCGCCGTATTCTTGGCCGTAAGCAGGGCGGCCTGCGTGTCGTACATCGCGCTACGCGCCGAGACGACTGCGTTGGCCTGCTCTTGCGTCACTGCCGCAACCGACCTATCAACCTCCTCCAAAGCCACCACGGCATTCCATTGAACCTGCCCTTGCCCCACACTACGGCTGGCCGCCAACCCCTCCCAATGAGAGTGCACTACATTTGCTGCCATCGCGTCAGCAATGCGATCAAGAATTTTCGAGGAATCCACATATAGCGCTCCAGATTCAGGCAGACCACGACCCAGCTGACTTATCCAAATCCAGCCCTCAGCTAGCGCATGATCAACAATCGGAGTAACAGTCATCGCAATGGCACATCAATCTATTTCTTACCTCTCGAGGTGATCAAGAAAGCGATCTCCACTAACGCGAAGACACAACTACGTTTCGGTCAATCCACCGACCCCGCTAAGAATTAAACAGGGAGTGGAAACCGAGAGCTTTCCTACGCCACCAATGCATGAAACCCGGACGGGATCATCAGTAGTGGATCCACTCGATACGATACTTGATCGAGCGTAGAACTTTCAAAATTGTACGCTCGATCACCCGCACCCCGCGGTTGCTTAGGTGGGTTCTCGTCCCGAATCTGGTCTGACCCAAACATTATCGGTTGCGCCGGACACCCAAATCCGCAATCGTTGAGCCACGGATTGACACCTGTAGCATCGCTTCACCGAGGAAGCAAGGAGGACGGGTCCTGATCCAGACCTGCACAGCTACTATCCCGCAGCCGGCCGAGCCATGGAGTACTAGCGGCACCCGGCGCGGCGCACCGGTTATCGAGATCCACCACGTCACTAAGCGCTTTCAGGACTACGCCGCGGTGCGCGATGCCCATTTCGCAATCAATGCTGGGGAGTTCTTCGCCATTCTCGGCCCATCTGGCTGCGGAAAAACCAGCACGTTGCGCATGATCGCCGGTTTCGATACGCCCACCGAGGGGGCCATCAAACTTGACGGCGTCGATGTTACTCATGCGCCCCCACATAAACGCAACGTCAACACCGTCTTCCAGCACTACGCACTGTTTCCCCACCTGACCGTGTGGGACAACGTCGCGTACGGGCCCCGGAGCCGCAAAAAGCCCAAGGCCGAAGTGCACCGCCAGGTCGGCGAAATGCTGGAGATCGTGCAGCTCACCGAGTTGGCTCAACGCAAACCCGCCCACCTGTCCGGCGGCCAACAACAGCGAGTCGCCTTAGCTCGAGCGCTGGTCAATTACCCCCGCGCGCTTCTGCTCGACGAACCTTTGGGAGCCTTGGATCTCAAGCTGCGCCATGCCATGCAATTCGAACTCAAACGCATCCAACGCGAGATCGGCATCACCTTTGTCTATGTCACCCATGACCAGGAAGAAGCGCTAACGATGAGCGACCGGATCGCGGTCCTCAATCAAGGAAATGTTGAGCAAATCGGCACCCCGACCGAGATGTACGACCGACCCGCCACCATTTTCGTCGCCGGCTTTATCGGTCAGGCCAATCTCTGGCAAGCCCACCAGGCCGGCACCGAGCCGCACGGCTACGTCACGGTTAAGGTTTTCGGTACCAAACTTAAGTCCCGTGCCGGCCATACCGTGATTGCGCCCGGCGCCCCAGCAGTCGTGATGGTGCGCCCAGAACGGATCACGATTTCCACAGATCAACCGGCCGGTGCGCAAACTGGGCAAGTGGCTGCGGTTCGAGCCAAAGTCGACACCCTGCATTTCCAAGGCCCCGTACAGCGGCTATCGCTGACCGCCGAGAACGGCGCGACGATCGTGGCCCACCTAGGCCCAGAACACGATAGCGCGCCACTGCGCCCCGGCGACGATGTGTTCGCGTCCTGGTCCCCGGACGCCGCCCTGACGCTGCCGGCAACCAATACCCCTCAGGCAGGTTTATCGTGACTCCGGTATCGCGGCGGCGCCTCATCCAGGGCGGCACGGCAGCGGCCTTGATGTTGGGGCCGTCGTTCCTCGCCGCGTGCGGTTCACCTACGCGCCCGTCACGTTCAGCCAGCGGCCCGACCCTACCCCCCGACAATGGCGCACCGGCAACCGGAACCTTGCGGATCTCCAACTGGCCGCTATACATGGCCAACGGATTTATCACCGACTTCCAGCGGGCTACTGGTCTGACCGTGGACTACAAAGAAGACTTCAACGACGACGAGGAATGGTTCGCCAAGAATAAAGAGCCCTTGTCGCATAAGCAGGACATCGGCGCCGACCTGGCGGTGCCTGCCCAAGAGATGGCGGCCCGACTCAACAGCTTGGGCTGGCTGAACGGGATCAGTGAGTCGCGCTGGACAAACAAGAAGAACATCCGTCCTGATTTACTCCACTCCACGGTGGACCCCGGCCTGAAATACAGCGCGCCCTACATGTCCGGGATGGTCGGCTTGGCCTATAACCGCGCCGCTACCGGCCGCGATATCACCAAAACTGATGACCTATGGGATCCCGCATATAAAGGCAGAGTCAGCCTGTTCAGTGAAACCCTCAGCGCCCTGGGCATGATTATGCTGTCGCAAGGCAGCTCACTGGAGAACCCCACCATCGCGAAGGTGCAAAAGGCCATCGATGTAATCAGGGATCAAAAAGACAAAGGCCAGATCCGCAAGTTCACCGGCAATGACTACACCAATGATCTAGCTGCAGGAAATATCATTGTGGCCCAAGCTTATTCGGGTGACATTGTGCAGTTGCAGGCCGACAACCCCAACTTACGGTTCGTGGTGCCCGAAGGCGCCGGAACAACGTTCGTCGACCCGATGGTGATCCCCTACACCACGCGGAACCAGAAGGCCGCCGAGGAGTGGATTAACTACGTCTACGATCGGGCCAACTACGCCAAACTGATCGCGTTCATCCGGTATGTGCCAGTGCTGTCGGACATGACCGACGAGCTCAACAAGATCGATCCGGCTCTGGCGGCCAACCCGTTAATCAATCCACCGCAAACGACTCTGACCGAGCTGAAGGCGTGGCCAGCGCTCACCGACGAGCAAACCCAGCAGTTCAACACCGCATACGCCACGGTCACCAGCGACTAAGCCGATGGCCGGAGTAGCCAGCAGCATCCGGGCCCGCCGCAAGATCACGCCCTACCTGATGATCCTGCCCGCGTTGAGCTATCTCACGGTCTTCTTCGTGGCACCGCTCATCGCGCTGCTCACCACCTCACTGTCGACGAAGAGCGGCTCAGCCTACCTACCCACGCTCAAGTTCAACTGGGATTTCACCAACTACATCACCGCGCTGAACCAGTACCGAGAGCAGATCTTTCGTTCCTTCGGCTATGCGCTGGCCGCCACGGCGTTGTGCTTACTCTTGGCCTTCCCGTTGGCGTATGTGATCACATTCAAGGCCGGGCGTTTCAAAAATTTACTGTTGGGCCTGGTGGTGCTGCCGTTCTTCGTGACATTCCTGATGCGCACACTGGCGTGGAAAACCATCCTCGCCGACGAAGGCTGGGTGGTCGGCGCCTTGGGGACACTCCATCTGTTGCCCCCCGCGGGACGGCTGTTATCGACAAGCTGGGCCGTCATTGGCGGGCTAACTTACAACGGGATCGTGTTCATGATCCTGCCGCTCTATGCCAGCCTGGGCAAGATCGACGTACGGGTACTCGAAGCTGCACGAGATCTCTACGCCAGCAACCGAAGAACGGTGAGCACGGTGATTCTTCCGCTATCCATGCCAGGAGTTCTGGCGGGCAGCATGCTGGTCTTTATCCCCGCGGTCGGCGACTTCATTAATGCTGACTATCTCGGCAGCACCCAGACCACCATGGTGGGCAACGTCATCCAGAAACAGTTCTTGGTGATCAAGGACTACCCGACAGCCGCCGCCCTGAGCCTGGTGCTGATGGCCTTCATTACAGTCGGCATGCTGCTATATACGCGCGCGTTGGGCACCGAGGACCTGCTATGACAGCGAAGATCAAACCCGCTGATCTGGTTCTCCGCATCATCGCCGGGCTGGTGTTGTGCTATCTCTTTGCGCCACTTGCGGTGATCGCCCTGTTCTCATTCAACCGTCCGGCCGGCAAATTCAATTACACCTGGCAAGGTTTCACCCTGGAGAATTGGGCCAATCCAGGGAAATATCCGGCGTTGACCAAGGCGCTGAGACTGAGCATCGAGATCGCCGCAGCATCCACAGCGATCGCCGTCGTGCTGGGAACTCTGGTCGCCCTTGCCTTAGTCCGGCAACGGTTCCGCGGTCGCCATCTGGTCGACACCCTCGTGGTGCTGCCGCTGACCTCGCCCGAGGTGGTGATGGGCTCGTCCCTGCTCACCCTCTTTCTTCAGTTGGGGTGGACCACCGGCTTTGCAACGATCTTGCTGGCCCATATCGCCTTCGAGATCAGCTTCATCGCGATGACCGTACGAGCCCGAATCCACGGTTTCGACTGGACGCTGGAGGACGCGTCGTTAGACCTCGGCGCCAACCCGACCCGGACGTTCTTCAGGGTGACGCTGCCCCTGATTGCACCAGGCATCGCGGCGGCCGCCTTGCTGTCTTTTGCCTTATCCCTCGACGACTTCATCGTGACCTACTTCGTCAGCGGCTCGACGGTAACCTATCCGCTGTATGTGAACGCGGCCGTGAAAGCGGCGGTGCCAGCTCAGATCAACGTGCTTGCCACCGCCATCATGGTGATCAGCCTGATCCTGCTGGCCGCCACAACACGGTCACCGCGCACTACCCGCCGGCGATCATGGCCACCGAAACTGTGGCGAGCACCAAACCGATCGCCTGCCACCGGGTCACCTTCTCCCGAAGCACCACGATCGCCAAAATGACAGTTGCCACCGAATACATCGAGACCACTATGCTGGCCAGCGACAGCTGCCAGGTTGTCAACGCCAGCAACAAACAGGCGTTGGCAACGGTATCGAGCAACCCCACCACTAACGCCAGGCCCAACGGTCGCCCAGACGGAAACCGTAGATTTCCCCCTACCGCCGTGATAACAAGCAGAAAAGTGGTCGCCGATACCCGCGAGAACAGCATCGGCCAGAACCGCGACTCCACCGGGGCCTGGTGCAGAAATACAAAGCTCAGCCCAAAGACCACCCCTGCCGATACCGTCAGCCAGGCTACCTTGGCCGTGAACCGGTGGGTCCGCACATCGTCATCGTCAGAGGCTTCCCGACTCACCAGGACTACCGCAATCATGGCCAGGACCATCCCGGCCCACGCCACGGCGTCGGACCGCTCCCCCAACACCACGCCGACCGCAACCGGCATCGCCGCGTTGAGCACCGCCACCAAGGGCGAGACCACCGAGAGCGGGCCGTTGGCCATCGCCCGGTAATACCACGCTAAAGCGAGCGCCTGGCTAATCCCGGATAGTGATCCCCACACCACGGTACCGAGGTGAATGGGACCACCAGCGAGGATCGCCATACCACTGAGCAGTAACGTGGAGACCGGGTAGGAGACCAGCAAAATCCGTGTTGCGGCCACCTGCCGGGCGGCGATACCACCGATGAAATTGCTGACCCCAAAACCGGCCGCTGACACTAGGGCGAACCCGGCACCAAACTGTTCAAGAGGTATAGTCGCACTGGCCCCGCTCACGGCTGTTAGGCTACGCGGCCCAGGCGGTGGGCCGGGCCGGGGCTAGGAGCCGGCGAATCAAAGCGGACCGCCCCCAAATTAAGAGTCATGGCAAAAAATTTTTGCCGCACTCTCTATGCAGGATAAAATATCAGTGACAAATATTTTTAATATTTTTACCAATCCTGGTGCGCGGGTACATATATATGAACCGGGCATCTACGTCGATGCCTATGCGGTCGGCGGCGAGATAGAACTTCCGGCAATAGTCACGGATGCAAGAATTGCAACTTTGCATGACGAAATGGACAGCATCCATGTAAACGCCATTCCGTCCAGACTTTCCGTGGTGATATCGGCACTTGAGCAAGTGATTCAGGTGGTGGGGGCAGTGGCCACGGTAGCTCTGGTGGGCAGCTCACTGGCGACACCAGCCCTCCAAGGCTGTCTGGGCGAGACCGGCGTAAGCCTATTCTTACAGGTGATAGCCACCGCAGTGCAGGTTATCTGGATGATTATGCTGGCCATCACGAACTTCCGTTACGGCCAGGCGGGGTATGTAGACAGGAACTTTGATCCGTTGCGCCAGGCGCTGGCAGACACTCAGAAACTGCTCTACCCGATGATCGCGATTTTCGAAGGCCTCGAACTACTTTCGGGGTTCGGCGCACCAGATACAGGTGACAAATTCAAAGATGGCTACATCAATTTTTCCGGAGAAATATTTGATATTCTTTATAACGCTTCCCCCACCCCGAGCGAATGGTCTGGCGATGCGGCAACATATTATGCAGATAAAAATCAGCAGCAACAAACCCAGGTACAAGAATTCGCGGATGCCGATCACCAGATAGCAAGCATTCTGACTAAACAAGCAGCGCAAATCGATCAAACACGCCAAGGGATGGCCGGGGCGAAACTTGGCTTCTTAGGGGCAATGACGGTTCTCGAACCCCTGCTAGAGCAGGCGGCCACAGCGTGCGATGCAGCGAGCGCGTGGCGTATGGGGGATCTGGGTACCGCCGAAATTCAACATCAGATAGCGGTATCGAAAACAAAGTTGTATATGGATCTGGTAGGCGTGGCAGCATTTTCTGCGATTATTACGTTCCTCGGGCTCATTATTACCTCGGTCGCCAAGGCCGACGAAAACCGTAAAAACGCCAAAAGAGTAACGAGCACCTACAAGTCAGTTATCCACGAAACGCAAAGCATTGTGCTCTCGACCCTGGCGCCCGCCGAAGCACCGACGATGGTGACCACTACGGTCACCGAGACCGGGGCACGCATAAGATCTGTTGCCGCCGCAAACACGACCGCGAGATTGCTGGTCAAACCGCAAGACAAACCGACGCTACCCAGCGACGACCATGCCCTCGAATCCCAAGTCAGCGCCGACTCAAACCCTCTATCAACATGTTGTTGAATTTGCTACCCTGGAGCTCAGAAACTTCTTCACCCCCATTGTATCCAGCTTAAGGTGGCGCAAACCCGTTACCCGCACCGGTCGGAGGTTTGCTCATGCGTTCGCTTAACACCACGGCCATGCGGACCATGGGAGCCATGGGCGCTCTAGCGATCACCGTACTCATCCCGCTCGCCACCCCACCCGAAGCACACGCTGCTACCGGTGCAAACTCACAGTGGATCAACCAAACCCATCAACTCGAATCACCTACCTTCCCTGCCGATCCCGTTACGCCAGACGATATCGATGGCTCAGGTGGTAACGGCAGCCCTCGTGGCCCTGGTGACGGCGTCGGCGCACGACCCGGCGGTGGCGCCGGCCGTATTGACAAACTTCCTAATGGCGGCTTTGACGGCGGCGGCGGTGGCCGCTTTGATGGTGGCGGTGGCGGTGGCGGTGGCGGCGCACGCGGTGGCGGTGGCGGTGGCGGTGGCGGTGGCGACAGAAGGTAGGGCCGTCACAGTAGGTAGCGGTAGGCCGGTGAACCGGGCTCCAAGGTGTCGATACGCAGCCCACTAGCCCGCATCCGGCTGAGTAAACCATCCAGATCCGCGGCCGATCCCAATTCGATGCCGACCAACGCCTCACCCGTTTCCCGGTTGTTGCGCTTGACGTACTCGAACAAGGTGATGTCGTCGTTAGCACCGAGCACCTCGTCAAGAAACCGACGCAACGCACCAGGTTCCTGCGGAAAGTCGACCAGGAAATAGTGTTTAAGACCAAGATGGATCAGCGAACGCTCCAGAATCTCCCCGTAGCGCGACACATCGTTGTTACCACCTGAGATCAGGCATACCACCGTCGATCCGGGCTCGATCTCGGCTTCAAGCAACCCGGCAACCGATAATGCGCCCGCCGGCTCGGCGATGATGCCCTCATTTTGGTAAAGGTCGAGCATCGCGGTGCACACCGCGCCCTCGTCCACGGTGGTAATGGACACCATGTCACCGGCGGCGGCCAGTGCAGCGTAGGTTAATGCGCCCGCCCTACTCACCGCCGCTCCGTCCACGAACTGGTCGATGTGTTCTAGGGTCACCGGCCCCCCGGCAGCTAGTGCGGCCATCATGGCGGCCGCACCAGCGGGCTCAACACCTAACACCGAGGTGTTCGCTGTCCGTTGAGCCAGATAGGCGGTGATGCCGGCAATGCAGCCACCGCCACCCACGGGCACGATCACCACATCGGGCTCGGTATCAAGCTGGTCCAGCAATTCAACGGCAATCGTTCCTTGGCCAGCCATGGTGCGCAGATCATCGAACGGGTGCACCAACGTGGCACCGGACCGCGCCACGTCTGCCACCGCGGCCGCGGCCGCCAGATCATAGGTTGATCCGCCCACAATCAGTTCGATGAACTCACCGCCGTGGTAACGAATTCGGTCCCGTTTCTGCTTGGGCGTTTTGGCGGGCACATAGACCCGACCACGAATCTCCAACGACCGGCACGCATAGGCAAAACCTTGGGCGTGGTTGCCCGCCGATGAACACACCACGCCGCGGGCAGTGTCTTCCTTGGCCAGCTGCACCAGCAGGTTGTAGGCACCCCGGAGCTTGTAGGAGCGCACCGTTTGCAGGTCTTCACGTTTGAGATAAACGGTGGCACCGGTAATCGCCGACAACCGGTCGCTGTACTGCAACGGCGTGGTTCTGGCCACCGGAGCGATCCGCTGCACTGCCTGGTCGATGTCGGCCGCGCCCAGCACTGGAGTCCGCGAGAGGTGGGGGCTCATACTCAGTTCAGCGGACACCGGTCAATGGTGCCATCCGGAACCAGCTCAGTGCACAGCGGTAAGCACAAACACCGGGATCAAGCGGTCAGTCTTGGCCTGATACGCGGCGTAGTCCGGCCATACCTCAACGGCCCGTTGCCACCAGAGCGCTTTTTCCGCACCGAACACCTCGCGGGCGTCATAGTCTCCGATAGTAGTGCCGTCCTGTAGCTCAACCCGCGGGTTTTTGTTGACATTGTAGTACCAGACGGGGTGTTTCGGGGCGCCGCCCAGTGAGGCGATGATCGCGTATTCGCCGTCGTGCTCGACCCGCATGAGCGGGGTTTTACGCAGTTTGCCGGTCTTGGCCCCAACCGTGGTCAGCAGGACAACCGGCTTTCCTTGCATGTCGACACCATCGGTTCCACCCGACGCCATGTACTTCTCGGCTTGTTCGCGGGCCCAACCGAGGGTGCTGGGTAGGTATTCACCTGAAAGCGGCATAGCTCACACTGTAAAACGTCGGAGCTGCCGATCGACGCTCACCATGCATCTGTCGCGTCCTCGGCAGCCCGCTGTGGGGATCTGGCCAATTCCGCAATGGTGTTGACTCGTCTGACCGCCGTGGCGATTTCGTCAGCGAATTGCCGTCGACGTTTGGCCACGTCGGCGTGGACCGAACCATCAACCAGTTCGCGGTGCCGCGCCAACCGAAGTGCCGTCTTGAACAGCTCCATCGATCTCGACTCAGCGTTGGCGATCTTGAGCTGCAGCTCCCACTGTTTGCCAACCTGCAGACATTCGGTGAGAAACGTTTTCTCGTCAAACGACTCGTCCGGCTGGGCCGCCAACCTATCGGCGACAATGTGGTAGGCGTCGAGGAATGGCCGTAGCACTAAGTGCGCTAACAGCAAGTCGGCCGACTCCAACAGCTGAAGGGCTTCAGCGGCGGTATAGGTCTTGGTGGCGCCTTCCACCGACCGGATCACCGGACCGATCAAATCCACCTCGTCAGTAAGTTCTTTCTCAAACTGCGCCCGCCCAGAGAACAAGAATTCGAATTTGAGTAGCTCGCGAAGACGCAGCGCCTCATCACGCACAGTCGACGCGGAAAAAGAACCCGTTTCTGAGGCTGCTTCGGAGGCAGCCAGAATAGCCATCTCGGCAATAGCCCGATCGACCAAGATGTGAATTGCGGTGTTGCGATAGAACGCAGCCACGAGTTGCTGGTCCTCGCGGATACCCCAGACTGCTTCGGTGCCAGCGTCATACACACTCACGACGCCGGAGTCGACCAGCTGGTGCAAGGTCCACCGAATCGTCGAACGATTGGTCAGGTCAGCGGCTCCGGCTACCGTCCAGTTGCGGGCCGCAATGTAACTCGCCAGCGGTTGCACGGTGGCTAATACCTCGTTGATGGTCAACGAGCGATGATCCGCTCCCAGCAGCGCCAGACTCACCACGGCAGTGGGCGTAACCGGGGTGACCCGATTGATCCGATGCTCCACGTCGAGGGCGATGCGTTCGATCTCATTACCCGCTGCTGATGCGTCGGCATGTAATTCCTGCAGTCGTTTGCGGAGCGGCAAGGGCTCACCGAAGTCCAGGTAAGCCCGACCAAGCCGCTGAGCCTGCTGTCGAGCCAGCCTGATCAAAAACCGAACATCTTCGGGCCGCTTGACCGCGCCATAAGCCTCGGTGGTCATCGCGGCTACCTCGTGTAGCTGGTCGTACACGATAGAAGTCGGCACCAAATAGATTTCGGGGCCGTCAATCACGTCGGCAGCGTCGGTGAGATACCGCAGGATCCCATAAACCGGCGGGCGCAATTTTCCTGTCCTGGTCCGGCCGCCTTCGATGGACCAACTGAGGTTGATGTGATTTTGCACCAGCTGCGCGGTATAAGCGCGCAGCGCAAAACGATAGACCGGAATTCCTTGGGTCTGCCGGCGAATGAAAATTGTCCCGGTCCGTTTGGCCCAGCCACCAAACGGGAAGAAGTTTAAGTTCGCTCCCCCGAAGGTCAATGCCGGAGAGAGCCGGTTGGCCAAGATCATTTCGGGCAGCAACATGCCGTCCAGATAAGAGCGATGCGAAAAAGCGAACGCCAAAGTAGCTTTTTTGTCCAGTTTACGCAGTTGCGCAATCTGGTCTTCATCGACTAATACGTCGTAAGCGCGCATAAACCAGCGACTGAAACCACGCCAGGCTTGCACAGCCCGATCGTCGCGCGATGACGCCATTTCACGCAGATAACCAGCGGCCTCAGCTTGCACACTGTCCTGGTCACGCCCCAGCTTGGCCGCCAGCTCAGCCAGCCGTTCCTGATACCACCGGGCCCCCAAAAGCTGCGCGACCTCAGCGGGATCACTGGCCAAAGGAACCGTTGACTCCTCCACGATACCACTGCGCTGCAACGCTTTTCGCATCAAAATCCGATCGAACTTGTTCGCAGTCATCGCCCATCCTGACGTTCTTGGGTCGCCGACACAATTCACCGAGTGAGCATTGCCTATCGCGGTAAGCCTACGCGGTGACCTATCCCGCTTTCGCGGGTTTGCCGGATCGCCGCATCACACCCGCTAGCGGCCGCTAACCACCCAGACATCCCGGCCCAAGCAGCGCCTTGAGGTCTCCCATCAATGCCGGCGAAAGTGTCACGCACAGTGCCGAATCCAACTCCAGTGTGGTAACTCGTTCCCCACTCATCAGCCGCAGATGCACCCGCGACGTCCCTGGATGTTGCAGCAGCACCTGCTTGAGCGCACCTACCTTGTCAATGGTGCATTGCCGGGTGGGCAGGCTGACCGCCAAGGGCCGGTCCGCTCGAGCGCCGGAAAAATCTGGTACCACGAGTTCGTTGGCGATCAACGCGATCCGGTCGTCGCGCACAGCAACCTTGGCGTTGACCAAAACGACTGCGTCGTCGACAATTTCGGCGCCATAGGCAGAGTACGCTTGCGGGAAGAACAATACCTCGATGCCGCCGGTGAGGTCTTCCAATTGCGCTGACGCCCAAGGCATACCATTTTTATTTACCCGCCTGTTGACCGATGCCAAGATGCCACCAACCTTTACCGGAGTGTCGTTGGAGACGTCTCCATCCAGGATGGTTGGGATGCTGGTATCAACCTGGGCGGCCAGTAGGTGCGCCACCCCGTTAAGCGGATGCCCGGATACATACAAGCCGAGCATCTCACGCTCAAGTGCCAACTTGTGCTTGTCATCCCATTCATCGTCGGGAACTTTGATCGCGAACACCGCGCCAACGTCACTATCTGCTCCACCGAACAAGTCGAACTGGCCCATCGCTTCCGCTTTTTTGGTACCTAGCACGGAATCCACAGCATCGGTATGTATCAGGAAAAGACCCTTGCGGGTGTGCCCCAGCGAATCAAAAGCACCCGCTTTAATGAGCGATTCAGTAACTTTTTTATTGCACGCAGCGATATCAATTTTGTTCAAATAATCCGAGAAGTCAGTGAATTTACCTTTGTCACCGCGAGTTTTAATCAATGAGCTGACCACGTTAGCGCCAACGTTACGGACCGCACCCAGCCCATAACGAATATCGACGCCTACGGAAGCAAAGTTCAAGCCCGACTCGTTGACGTCGGGCGGCAACACGGTAATGCCGAGTTTGCGACAGTCCGCTAGGTAGACCGCCGCTTTATCTTTATCGTCACCCACCGAAGTCAACAACCCGGCCATGTATTCAGCCGGGTAGTTGGCCTTCAGGTATCCGGTCCAGTAAGACACCAGGCCGTAGCCAGCGGCGTGGGACTTGTTGAACGCGTAGTCAGCGAATGGCAGGATGGTGTCCCACAACGCCTTAATGGCACCGGCCGAAAAGCCGTTGGCAGTCATGCCCTCTGAGAAGCCTTCGAACTCCTTTTCCAGCACCTCACGTTTCTTTTTGCCCATGGCCTTACGCAGAATGTCGGCTCGGGCTAACGAGTAGCTGGCGACCTTCTGCGCGATGCGCATGATCTGCTCTTGGTAGACGATCAAACCGTAGGTCTCGGCGAGGATCTCGCGCAGCGGCTCGGCGAGTTCGGGGTGAATGGGTTTGATGGCCTGCCGGTTGTTCTTGCGGTCGGCATAGTCGTTATGGGCATTCATGCCCATGGGGCCCGGCCGATACAGCGCGAGTACGGCGACGATGTCCTCAAAGCCAGTCGGCTGCATGCGGCGCAGCAAATCCCGCATGGGCCCGCCGTCTAGCTGGAAGACACCCAAGGTGTCACCGCGGCCCAGCAGCTCATAGGTAGCTGCGTCATCCAGCGGCAACGCTTCCAGATCGAGGTCAATTCCCCGGTTGGCCTTAATGTTGTCCAGCGCGTCGCCGATGATCGTCAGGTTGCGCAACCCGAGGAAGTCCATCTTCAACAGGCCGATAGCCTCACACGATGGATAGTCCCAGCCGGTGATGATGGCGCCGTCCTGCGGACGTTTCCACAGCGGGATGGCTTCGGTCAGCGGTTCGCTGCTCATGATCACCGCACAGGCATGCACGCCGGCGTTGCGGATCAGCCCTTCCAAGCCCCGCGCGGTCTGGTAAATGGTGCGCACGTCGGGGTCAGTTTCGATCAGCCCACGCACTTCGGCGGCTTCTTTGTAGCGTTCATGGCTGGAATCGGTAATCCCAGATAGCGGAATGTCTTTGGCCATGATCGGCGGCGGCAGCGCTTTGGTGATCCGGTCGGCGATCGCAAAACCCGGCTGCCCATAGTGAATACGGGCCGAATCCTTTAGCGCCGCTTTGGTTTTAATGGTGCCGAAGGTGATGACTTGAGCGACCCGGTCATGCCCCCATTTATCGGCGGCATAGCGCACCATCTCCCCACGCCGGCGGTCGTCGAAGTCGATATCGATATCAGGCATCGACGTGCGTTCCGGGTTCAGGAACCGCTCGAAGAGCAGGCCGTGCGGGATCGGGTCAATGTCGGTGATGCGCAGGGCGTAGGCGACCAGCGACCCGGCCGCCGAACCGCGACCGGGGCCAACCCGGATTCCTACCGAGCGTGCGTAGCCGATCAGGTCAGCGACGATCAAGAAGTAGGACGGGAAGCCCTTGGCGCAGATCACGTCAATCTCATAGGCGGCCCGCTCGGCATAGCCGTCCGGCAGGCTAGCCGGGAACCGCCGGCGCAGGCCGGCATCCACCTCATGGGCCAACCAGGACGCTTGGTCGTGCCCGTCCGGCACGGCAAATACCGGCATCCGGTCCCGCGGCTCCCACACGTCGGCGTAGGACTGCACTCGTTCGGCAATCAGCAAGGTGGCATCGCAGGCACCGGGAATGTGATCGTCCCAAAGCTGGCGCATCTCCGCCGCCGACTTCAGGTAGTAGCCGTCGCCGTCGAACTTGAAGCGGTTCGGATCCGACAACGTCTTTCCGGTCTGCACACACAGCAGCGCTTCATGGTTGTGGGCGGCGTCGCGGGTAACGTAATGGCAATCGTTGGTGGCCAGCGCCGGGATGTTCAGTGCCCGTCCCACCTCAAGCAGACCCTCGCGGACTCGGCGTTCAATGTCCAAGCCGTGGTCCATCAGCTCGAGGAAGTAGTTGTCCGGACCGAAAATCTCGCGCCAGTGGGCGGCCGACTCCAAGGCTTCCCGGTCCTGGCCCAGCCGCAGCCGGGTCTGCACTTCCCCAGAAGGACAACCGGTGGTAGCGATAATGCCCTCGGCATGTTCGGCGATGAGCTCGGCATCCATCCGTGGCCACTTGCCGAGCTGGCCTTCGAAGGAGGCGAGCGAGGACAACTTAAAGAGGTTGCGCAAGCCAGTCGCGTTCTCGGCGACCATCGTCAAGTGGGTGTAAGAACCGCTGCCCGAGACGTCGTCCGACTTCTGGCTGGGGTCACCCCACAAGATCCGCCGAGTCTCGAAGCGCGAACCGGGGGCAATGTAGGCCTCAACGCCGATGATCGGCTTGACCCCAGCTTTGGTAGCCGCGTTGTAGAACTCGCTAGCACCAAACATGTTTCCGTGGTCGGTCATCCCGATCGCCGGCATGTCAAGTCGCTGCGCCTCAGCCAGCATGGGAGTGATCTTTGCTGCACCATCCAACATCGAATACTCGGTGTGGTTATGCAGATGCACAAAGGACCGCGACGAAGAACCGCTCATAGGAGAGCCAGTCTATGACCTGTCTGACCGATCCTCGGTGTGTCGCCGCGGAAACTCAGCTGCGCCCTCTCGCCCCGAACCGCAGTACCGGCAGCAGCAAGCTGCGTGGTGTGAATCGACCCGCCAGCGCCGCAATCTTGGGCACCAACCCGGGCACCACCATGCGCTTGCCGTTGAGCATGCCGATGATCGCCGCCTGGGCAACATCCTGTGGGGAAACCTGAGCGATCGCTATGCTCATGTCCTCTGCGCTGGCGATCTCGGCCCACTCGGTGGGCACCGGTCCTGGACACAACACCGTGCAGGACACACCTGTGCCGTGCAGTTCCTCGGAGATGGCTTCCGAGAAGGTCACCACGAAGGCCTTACTCGCCGAGTAGACCGCCATGCTTGGGATGGGCTGAAAACCCGCAACTGACGCAATGTTGAGCACGGCGCCGGCACCACGGTTGACCATGCCCGGCAAAGCGGCGTGGGTAAGTTCCATCAACGCCAACGCATTGAGGGTGACTTGTTCGCTTTCTCGTTCAATGGGCAGCTGGTGGAAAGGACCGGTGGTACCGAACCCGGCACTGTTGCACAGGCCGGCAATCGGCTTGCTGCGAATCTGATCGACCAATTGTGCTCGAGCCGAAGCATCGGCCAGGTCCAATGGCAGCACCTCAGCCGCTACGCAATGTTTAGTCGTCAACTCATCGGCGAGCTGATCGAGGCGTTCCCGGCGGCGAGCAACCAGGACCAACGGGTAGCCACGGGCGGCCAGCCCGCGGGCTAATTCGGTACCGATACCGGATGAGGCGCCAGTAACAACTACGGTTGCGTCAGGGCCAGGTTTGGGGAGACTCATGATTTTTACTCGCCCTCTACCAGTGAATTCCGCGGGTAGCTTGCACGAACGTTTCCCTTCGTTTGTCCAGCTCCGATATCTCGGCTGGCGTTTCCCGGCCCTGAGCAGCGGCAGAGTCATCGAACATAGTAAATGCGTGGTTGCGAACGTAGTCCATCATCACCGGATTGACTGCATCAGCCACCGCCGCGAGTTGCCCGAACGGCGGGCTGACCCGGCGTGGTCGATGGACAATCGCATCGGCGATCACCCCGGCCGCCTGATCCGGCGTCAACGTGGGGAATCGGTTGTAAACAGTGGTAGGGCTGATCATGGGGGTGCGCACCAACGCCATGTGCACGGTGGTGAACCGAACATTGTCGCGGACGGTTTCCGCCTGCAACGCGTCGCAGAGCGTGTCCAGCGCCGCCTTGCTGGCAATGTAAGCACCGAACCGCGGCGCACGGGTCTGCACTCCCGCTGAAGACACGTTAATGACCTGACCGTAACCCCGCTCACGCATGCCGGGAACAAATTTCAAAATCAGTTGAACCGCTCCCAGATAGTTCAGCTGCATAGTCCGCTGGTAGTCATGAATCCGGTCGTAAGACAACGCCAGCGAACGTCGAATGGATCTACCTGCGTTGTTCATCAAGATGTCAACACCACCATGCTGTTCCAGCACGGTGTCAGCCATGGTGGCGATTGCGTCCATATCAGCCAAGTCGCAGGGATATACGTGGGCCGTCCCACCCTGATCGCGGATATCCTTGGCAACTTTTTCAAGATTCTCCGGGGTGCGTGCAACTAAAAGCACCCGCCCGCCGGCGGCAGCAATGTTCTTCGCAGCCGCCTCACCAATGCCCGATGATCCTCCCGTGATGAGGATGGTCTTGTCGTTGACCGCATCCGCAAGAGTGTGGCCCTGGACCGCGTCAAGCAGATTACGGAGATAAAACGGTCGGTATCGGCCGGCCGAATTGGGGGTGTTAATGACGTTGGAAAGCGCTGCGATCGGCTTTGCCACGAAATTTGTCACGTCACCGAGATTCATTCGTACCCGCTCCTGATAGTCGCCGTTGACAATGCCAGTGCCCTGGCCGCTGATAAGGATGCCACGCGACGTAGTGACGCCTCGGGCAAGTCCGCGGGTTACCCTTCGGCTCGCAGCACGTCCAGGGCGTGCCGCAGGTCCAGCGGGTAGGGGCTGACGATCTCTACTGTCCGACCGTCAGCCGGATGGGCGAAGGTTAGCGAGCGCGCATGTAACCATTGGCGTTGCAAACCAAGCTTTTTCGCCAGCTTGGGGTCAGCACCATAAGTCAGATCGCCACAGCACGGATGATGCAACGCCGCGAAATGTACCCGGATCTGATGGGTACGGCCGGTTTCCAAATGCACGTCAAGCAGACTGGCGGCGGCGAAAGCTTCTACGGTGTCGTAATGGGTAATACTGTGCCGCCCATGAGTCGTGACCGCAAATTTCCAGTCGTGACCACGATGCCGGCCAATCGGGGCATCGATCGTCCCGCTCGAGGGATCCGGATGCCCTTGCACCATCGCGTGATAGCGCTTATCGACGGTGCGCTGTTTGAACGCGCGTTTGAGCACGCTGTAGGCACGATCCGAGAGCGCCACCACCATCACCCCTGAAGTGCCCACATCAAGGCGATGCACAATGCCTTGCCGCTCGTGTACACCAGAGGTAGTAATCCGATAGCCAGCAGCAGCCAATCCGCCGAGCACTGTTGGTCCCGTCCAGCCCACCGAGGCGTGCGCCGCCACCCCGGCGGGTTTGTCGACCGCAACAATTTCCTCGTCGGAATACAGCACCGTCATGTCCTCGATCTCAACGGGCGTATTTTCCAACGGCGCGGGGGCTTCGGGGAGCTGCACATGCAACCAGCTACCCGGTGTCAGCCGATCGGATTTTCCGGCCTGCACGCCGTCTAATTCGACACCGCCATTCTCCGCCAGTGTGGCAGCGGCGCTGCGGGACACACCCAATAGCCGGGCCAGTCCCGCATCGACACGCATCCCGGCCAATCCTTCGGGGACAGCCATCGAGCGGTTCGTCATCAGCGTTGGTCACCGTCGGTGGTTCGCCGACCTACCGTGTCGAAATCGAAGCCGAAGATTGACAGCACGATCAACAGAATGGCACCACCCACCACTGACGGATCCGCGACGTTGAACACCGGCCACCAACCCACTGATAAAAAGTCCACGACATGTCCGCGCAGCGGCCCCGGAGACCGGAAAAACCGGTCAACCAAATTGCCCATCGCCCCGCCCAGGATCATGCCCAGACCGATGGCCCACCATGGCGACACCAGCCGTCGGCCCATCCAAAAAATACCTACCACGACACACATCGCGATGAGGGTCAGTACCCAGGTGTATCCGGTGGCCATAGAGAAAGCAGCCCCGGAATTACGCACCAAAGTCCAGGTGATCTTGTCACCGATGATCGGTACCGGCTGTCCGGGCGGCAGGAGTTCAACAGCAAGCGCCTTAGTCACAATGTCGAGTGTCAGCACGACCGCTGCGACCGACAGCAACAGGCGCAGCCGCCGGGGGGGACTCCGCCGTGCAGGACTGTCGGCACCTCCAACTGCGGTCACCGCAGCGGCCGTCACCGACTCTGTCGATGCTGTTGGTTCGTCAAGCACCCCCCCATCATCCCTTACCGCATTGCGGGATGATCTCAGCCATGGGCCGCCGCTTAACCGTTGTCACCACGGGGGGAACGATCTCAACCACCGCCGACTCTGCTGGAGTGCGACGACCTACCGTGCGCGGCGCCGAGCTAACCTCAGGCCTCAACGTTGATGTTGTGGACCTGATGGCGGTCGATAGCTCACAGCTAACGCCAGCCGATTGGGACCGGATCGGCGCGGCCGTGCAGACCGTCACCAAGGATGGCGCTGACGGTGTGGTCGTCACCCACGGCACCGACACCCTCGAGGAGACCGCCCTCTGGCTGGACCTGACGTATTGCGGTGCGGCGCCGGTCATCGTGACCGGCGCGCTGCGTAGCGCCGACGATCCCGCCGCCGATGGCCCCGGCAATCTCGGTGACGCGCTAACCGTTGCGGCCAGCTCAGCTGCTCGTGACCTCGGCGTGATGGTGTGTTTCGCGGGCCGGCTGATGCCACCGTTGGGCCTCTATAAAGCGGCGGGGCGGGACCGCAATGGCTTTGTTGGCGATGTGCTCGGCACCGTCGATGCTGATGTCAGACTGGTCCGCCGGAGAACCCGGCCATATCTTGGTGATCTGCGCGCCGCAACAGCACCCCGGGTGGATATCGTCGCGGTATATCCGGGAAATGATGCGGTGGCACTCGATGCCTACGTGAACGCTGGCGCGCATGCTGTCGTGCTGGAAGCGCTGGGTTCGGGAAATGTTGGCGTCGCGATGGTCGATGCTGTGCGCCGACACTGCAGTAAGGGAATCGTGGTCGCGGTGTCGTCTCGGGTTGCCGGGGCCTGGGTGGGACCCGGATACGGTCCCGGACAGGATTTGGTGGATGCCGGTGCGATCATGGTGCCGTGGCTACGGCCATCTCAGGCCCGCGTCTTGGTGATGGCCGCCTTGGCTTTGGGCCGTCCGATCGCCGATGTCATCGACTCCCTCAAGACCTCATGGCCGACCGGTCTCTAATTCACTGTCATAAGCCGAGTAATCCGGCCAGTCAAGACTGTCGATGGGATGTGCACGACTCAGATCGCAGTCGTCGGCGGGGAACGTTCGAGCCGGACCAGGGCCTGAAGCGCGGGTCTCGAACCGCACAGTGACCACACCGTGGCCCGCGCCCTGCACCCAGCCGTGGCCAAGATCGCGGTGGGTGACGTCGTCACCGATCTGCCAGCGAGAGGAATCTGAGTTGGGGGTCAAGGTGTGCGCAGTCTGATCGGCCGCCGATGTGTCGATGGCCTCATCCGCGATCTCCAAGTCGGGGAACAGTGAATCCTGACGCACATCGGTCAAACCGGAAAACCCCACACCTAAGAGCCGAATAGGCCCAATCTGCTGCGGATCCAGCAGCAGCCGGCGCGCCGCCGCGATCAAGGTGGCGGCATCGATCGTCGCATAGGGCAAGGTGGCTGAGCGGGTCACCGTGCTCATATCGGCTTTCTTCAGCTTGACCGTGACAGTACGGACTCCGCGACCGTCGTGTACCAGCCGTCGATAAGCATCGTCGGCGATGGGTTTAAGGGCTTGGTGTACTTGCCCGGAGGTGGTCAAGTCGGTCGCAAAAGTGGACTCCGCGCTGATCTGTTTAGCTTCGGCGCGCTGGACTATCGGCCGATCGTCGATACCACGAGCCAGCCGATGCAGCGCGAGCCCAAGGGTTGCACCCAAGATGTTGGCAGCCTCGGAACCAGTTAAGGCGGCAAATTCGCCGATTGTCGCGATGCCGAGTCGGTGCAGCTTCCCCTCCGCAACTGGACCGATCCCCCACAGCCGACGTACCGGCAGACCCGCGAGCAACGCGCGTTCTTCAGCCCGCAGAATGACCCGGATACCGTCGGGTTTGGCTAGTCCGGAGGCGATCTTGGCGATCTGTTTACCCGAACCCGCACCAACCGAAGCGATTAGGCCAGTCTGTGCGCGTACCCGTTGACGCAAGTCTTCACAGAACAGCTCAACAGTCTCCGCCGAAGCACCAGCGATCTCCGCCGGCTCCCCAAACGCCTCATCGAAGGAGAGCTGCTCAACGATGGGAACCACCGTGCGCACCACGTCGAAGACCCGGTGGCTGGCTATCCGGTACACCGCACCCCGCGGCGGCAGGACAACGGCCTGGACCCCGATCAACCGACGAGCTTGATGGATCGGCATCGCCGATCGAGCCCCGAACACCCTTGCTTGGTAACTCGCGCCAGCCACTACACCGCGCCCGCCCAGACCGCCGACCAGTACCGGACGGCCGCGCAGGGTGGGGCGAGTGAGCTGCTCGACGGAGGCGAAAAAAGCATCCATATCCAGGTGCAGCACCCAACGGGACTCCACGATGGGTGATGCTAGGGGCATGGCAATGAACGTGTATCACCGGATGTGCTGCCGCTCCCGGTACTGGGCTAGGTCGGTGGAACGGCATCTCCTGCCGTGGACGCTTGTCGAGAC
>JAIENC010000316.1 GCA_019751635.1 Mycobacteriaceae bacterium | reverse complement strand
ATACCGGCTTCTCGGGCCAAGCTCGCTGCGAGCCCGAAAAGATCGCCCCCCTGGATCGTCGCCCCTTTTAGACTGGCGACGCCGGTGATGTTCGCCAGAACACAGTCCTCGAATCGAACGTTGTGCTGTAAGTCTGCGCCGGTGAAATGTGCGCCGGATAGATCGCACGATTCAAACAAGACGCTGCGAAACTCCGCACGCTGGAAATCGGCCTGTTGTAGCTCACAATCTTTGAACACCACGGTCTTCAACCTCGAGTAGCGGAACGAGGCCAAGTTAGCTCGCGAGGACTCGACCACCACATCTCGCAGCACCCCTCTGATCCATGACATCCCCGTCATCCGGCTCGTCGACACGCGACTCTGCAACAATGACGACTCATCGGCCTGCACGTTTGCAAGATCGCATACGCTGAACTCCGTATTGATCAACGTCGCCTGCCGGATCGTGCTCGGCATCTTCACACCGCTGAAACGGCATTGTTCGACATCAGTTGCATACGCTGCCGACGCCGATAGATCCAGGCTGTCGAATCCGATGCCGCGCATGGGTTTCTCATCCTCGAAGTCGTCACCGGGCAGGTTCGCAGGCCGCAGCAATGGCGAGATCGAGGGTGCTGCGGGCGCGACCGCCGGCTTCGCCACTCGGCGCTCACGTGAAACGGACACACTGCGCTCCATCCCTGTACCCCGAAACCCTCGACCTTTCCAGTCCACGAGCTGTTTCTTCGCTCATGACGAGTTAGCTTAAGAGCGAGCATCAGTGGCCAGGGTGCTGCCCTTCCGTAACGCGAATCAACGAAATGGACGTGAAGCCAAGCATCGGCATCGAAAAACATCGCGCAGCAAATATTGTCACCAAAATGCACGACAAGATGTACATCGATGAGCATCTGGTGTGCCGTCTGTCCGGTGCCCCGTTCCCGTACTGAACCAACCCGCTGGCGCTGACCTCTCCTTGGTGCCCAACCTATTTGATTGCGTTCTGGCTTTCGACCATGGCCGGCGGTCCGGACATGGCAGGCAGCCATCATCGCCATCACCGAACCCGATGACGAGCTTATCGCCGACCAACCATCCTTACCATCGCCTTACTGTCTTCTTATTTTCCTTATTTTTGATGTACGGTCACTCGCCATGGACGTGAGAAGTCTTTGCGGCGGCAGTGACCACCGGGCTCTACCCGCGGTCCCCCAACCACACCCGGGCTGGTCAACGACCACCAGTGACGGAAGGGGCCTTGCGTGAATGCGATCGGTGAACATGCCGTTGTGTTGGGCGCAGGAGTAGCCGGCTTGCTTGCCGCTGGAGTGCTATCAGAGTTCTACAGCTCGGTCACCGTGGTGGAGCGCGACACGTTGCCCGATCACCCTTCCCACCGCCGGGGCGTCCCGCAGGGGCGCCATGTGCACGTGTTGTTGAGCCGCGGCGTCCACGTGTTGGATGAACTCCTTCCAGGACTGCTTGATGAGCTGGCGACAGCAGGGGCAGTCGTCTTCGACGACGGGGACTTGTCGCGAGTGTATGTACGCAACGGCCCCTACCAGCTGAAACACTCCGGCACACTCACTCATCCAAAGGCATTGGCGGTGTATCTGACCCGCCGACCATTCTTCGAGTTCCATCTGCGCCAACATGTTGGCGCCCTAGTCAACGTGCAGTTTCTGGACGGGCACGACGTGATCGAACCGCTGGCCACCGACGATGCCATCAGCGGAGTGCAAATCATCAACCGGAGCAACGGAGTTGACACTGTTCTGGATGCCGATCTCGTGGTCGATGCCATGGGTCGGACCACACGCACCCCGGCGGTTTTAGCGGACCTGGGCTACGGCCACACGCCCGAGGAGCGATCGGATGTCCGTGTGGGCTATTCCAGCCAACCGTTGAGCATTCCCCAGGGATGCATCACTGAACGGCTGGCACTGTTTAACCAAGGAATCCACCAGTACCGGGGCCTGTTGATGGCCTGCGAACACGACACCTGGATGCTCGCGATCGGCCGCAGCGCCGCAGCTGGTCGGCCACCGGCAAACTTCGCCGAGCTGCTCGCGCTGGCAGAACAATCCCTACCAGCGTCTATCATGGCCGGACTGCGTCAAGCCCAACCCCTCGGGCCAACAGCGATCATCCGCAACACCGCAGCCGTCTGGCGCCGCTTTGACCAGATGCGCAGATTCCCGTCGAATCTTTTGGTGATCGGGGATGCGTTGTGCAGCCTTGACCCCACCTACGGGCAAGGCATGACCATGGCAGCCCTGCAAACCCTAACCTTGCGCGAGTGCTTGAGCTACGGCGATGCCGATCTGGCGCAACGCTTCTTTAGCGCGACCATACGACAAATCGGCCCGACGTGGACCGCAAACCAGATCCGCGACCGCATCCTCTCCCCCGCCCACGAGCCACGCTCAATACGGCAACGGGTCATAGCTGGACAACACAGGCAGCGCTGAACGCCGCCAGCAACGACATCACCCTGACCGAACGCTTCCTACGCGTCATGAATCTCATTGACCCGCCGGCACTGCTACAAGACCCCAGGCTGTTACCACGCATCGCGGCCACCAACTTGCGTTACCGCCAGCCTCGGTCTCAGCGACGTGCCCCCAAGTAGGTGGTTGATGATGCAGATAACTGAGGAAATGATTTATCACTTTGCGCCGTTCGCGGCAACGCTAGGAATTACTTTTCCCGAGCTGACAGCGGACCGAGTTCAAGCGCATCTACCTGCCAGGCATGAACTCTCAACGCTTGGTGGAGGACTTCACGGTGGCGCAATCATGAGCATCTGCGACGTCGCTTCCGCCGTGTGTGTTGCACTCAATATCGACGACGGAAATATGTGGAGCACCGCCGAATCCAGCACTTATTTTCTGCGCCCAGTACGGAACGCAGCAACAGCCACCGCTATTCCGATCAAGCTCGGAAAATCATTAGTCACGGTGAAAACTGAAGTCCACGACAACGCCGGCAAGCTCTGCGCCTACACCACCCAAATGGTCTACGTCACCCCCGCAATCCGCAATTCCCCATAGTGCGCAACAACCAACTCCGATCGGTTTCAGACAGTTTCGGGCATGACCAAAACCCGGCTCCACTACCGACACTCGGGTGTGCCGCTGTCGCGTACCACCGCTACACCCTGCCCAAGCAGCCACCCGTGCATTTGGTCGCGATAGCGGTTTCCCCGAGGAGATGACCATCGGAATCGGTTACTGTCCGCCGGCAGACAGTAACGGGCTGGCCGCACTGACGACACGGCTCTGGACGGAATTCCTTGCGGTCTTCGTTGTGCACGTTTGATCCGATCGGCGTGATTCAACATCCACCCAGCAATGGCTTGCATCAATGTTATTCCAGCTGGCGACGAGGCGCCACGCGATGCCGGCGCTTCCTCGGACCGGTATCACCCGGTCGACTCAAGAAGAACGCATCTACCTTGTGACACCCCGGCGGGTCTCATCGCATTGCTCCGCACAAAGGTTTGCCAACGCGGCGAAGCCGGGTTGCCTGCAGCACGTCGCCAACGATCGTTTCGTTAAATACCATGTTTCTCATGCCGCGAAACGGCTTACTCACCGAAACATCTCTTCTTGCCGATGCCGTATCCACCCTTCGGGAAAGGTTACCTGCGAGCCGCCTTTGAACTGTGCTGACTGCCACGTCGAGCCTGCCGAAGTTGGCCACAGATGCTGCCCACGAGACCACGACATTCTTGACACTGGCGATCAGTCGTAGTGCGAGTGGACTGGGCCTTGAGCTGCTGGAGCGGGGCTCTCTATCCTTTCAAAAAGGCAGGCAATCGACTTACTACTGTTTGTAGTATTCCCATTGTGGATATCGGAATCGTCGGCGGTGGAATCACTGGCTTAGCGGCGGCAATCGCTTTCCGCCAGACCGGTCACCGAGTCACCGTCTACGAACAAGCACCGAAGTTCACCGAAGTCGGAGCCGGAATCGCGTTGCCACCCAACGCGTTAACCTGCTTACGCATTCTTGGTCTTCGAGACAGATTTCCCGCGCACCCACTCTCGACCGCACCGGCCACTATCTGCGATCAGCGCGGAAAGATCTTGGTTCGTGCAACGTTGGCACAGTTCACCGGTGGAACGGAATTCGTCGTCGCCCACCGCGCCGCCCTGATCGACGCCTTGGTGAGCCAATTACCCCAGCATTGCTTACGGCCGGCGCATACCGTTACCGCAGTAACATCCGATGGGCGGGTCACGACCCAACACGACACCGACTCCTTCGACCTGGTGATCGCCGCCGACGGGGTCAACAGCGTCGTTCGCCAAACGTTGTGGCCGACCTACACGCCTCGGCGCACGGGGATCATCGCGTGGCGCTGGATCCTTGACCAAACACCGGACAGCTTCGGATTTTTCCTAGGCCAACACGCTGAATTCGGCCTTCTACCACTAGGCCTCGACAAGACCTACGCCTACGGCGGTGCCCGCCCGGGCCATACCGACCTCGACGCCTACCGCAACTGGCCAGCACCGATCTCCCATGCCATCGCCCACCACGATCCGGACCGCTTAATCACCAACGAACTCCTAGAACTACACCCACCACGACAACTCGCCACCGGCGCCGTGGTCCTGCTCGGCGACGCCGCACACGCCATGCGCCCCACCTTCGGCCAAGGCGCCGCACTCGGACTCGAAGACGCCATCACCCTCGCTTACCACGGCCGAGCCGCCTACCTACGCCGCCGACGACGCATGCTGGCCATGTACCTGGCCTCTCGCCACGGGACCTGGTTCAACACACCCAAATACCGACTCCTTACCCTGGCCCGTAACACCGCACTACAAGTAATGCCCAACCCGATATTCACCGCCCTTGTCGGCAACGCCAGCCGCTGGACTCCACCAGGTCGAGATACTTGCGTCACCTCGTCGAGGTAGCTCACCGCGCGTACTGGCCGGAACCCCTGCGCTCGTCGGTGGCATAAGCATCGTGTCTCTCTCGGACCCGTTCCAACCGTCGATCGGGTTCGCCGCTGGCCCATATCATCACGGCGTGCCCGTCCAGGTCGGAGTTTTCGGACGGCACTAGTGGCGAGCCGGTCTGGTGATTGTTTTGACCCCGGCAAGCCTCCATTTAATTGGTCCTGACGGTGTTCTGACGCCTCGGTCTAAGTGATGCCGCTATGCGCACCACCACTCGCGCGGAAGCGCCTGCGGCGCTGCTGGCGCTGGGCGCCTTTGGCGCCCAGCATGTTTGGTTGCCTTCTGGCTTTCGATTATGGCCGGCGGTCCGTTGCACGCAAGGCCACGGCCTTCGCTTCGCTGCGGGCACGAGGCTCGCAAAGTTTTCCCTTATTGCGCTCGCCCGCTCGCGCGGAAAACTTTGCGCCCGAACCTTGCGCTCCACGGCCCTGATGCCGGCCCAAATCCTCAGTGCCAGAAGGCAACAAGAACGGGCGGCCATCGCTCACTACCGGAAGGAACATCATGACACGCCAGATCGTAACTGCCGCAGCCCCTGCCGAAGTGGGATCACTGATCCATGTCGACCCTAATGCTCTCAAAATCGGGGATAACGTCCGCGACAACGTGCAACTGGGTAAGGAGTTCATGGCTAGCCTCGCCGAACACGTTGTGCTGGTTCCGATTACCGCGATTCGTCGCGATGATGGTGCTATCGAAGTCCGCAATGGGCAACGACGCACACTGGGCGCACGCGAGATCGGACTGACCAGTGTCCCGGTCTACATACTGGCTGCTTCCGGGGCGTCGCAAACCAGTGGTGACGCCGTCGAACGCATCGTGCATCAAATCGTCACCAACGACCACAAAGACGACCTCACCGATGCTCAACGCGCGCGAGGCATCCAGCAGATGATCGACGCTGGAATATCGATCACCAAGGTCGCCAAGAAATTGTCACTGGCCAAAAACACCGTGCAGGCTGCCGAAGCTGTCGCAAAATCAGCCACTGCCATGCATGCCTTGCATGAGGGACAACTCAGTCTCGCTGAGGCTGCCGTGATCACCGAGTTTGAGGATGTGCCCGGCGCGGTCGAGCAACTACTCCCTGTTGCCGGTACCCGGCGATTCGAGCACACAGTCGCCCAGCTACGCGAGGAACGAGTCATCGCTGAGGCCGAAGCCCAAGCCACACAAGGCTATAGCGACCGCGGCTTCACGATCCTTTCCCAACGCCCTGAGCCCAGGAATGCGGCCTGCATACCCCTGAATTATCTGCTGAACACGGACGGCAATACAGCCGATGAGCAGGCGGTGACGGATCCGGCTCACTGGGCTGTACTGCTCTATGAGGACACCGGTTTTCAGGATGTGGAAACCGGCGAAATCGTTGACGCGGCCGACGTCGATTGGGACGCCGAGGGACGCTGTTATGCCATTCCCGCTGAGGGGCGGCGCCACCCGGCCACCGTCACCGAGGCAATCGTGTTCATGCCCGAATACTTCTGCCTCGATTACCGCGCCGCCGCACTCACCCCGCAAGCCTGGTTTGCGCGCCAAGCCGGGATAGTCGACGGCGCGACCGTTGATCTGGATGCCGAGGCGCGCGAGCTGGCCCGCCGGCAGGCCGAGACTGAGCGTGTCGAGGCCGAAAAGCGGGAGCGCCACAAGGTTCTCACGCTCAACAAGCTTGGTGAAGCTGCGCTTAAAGTGCGCCGCGAGTTCGTCAGCAAGCTTGTCGCGCGCAAGACACCGCCCAAAGGTGCAGCGACCTTCGTCGCCGACTGCCTGGCCCGCGATAGTTACCTGCTGACCCAGCACAATGCGCTGACCGTGACAGCCGAATTACTCGGTGTGGATGGTGCGGCCGTGGTGGCCAAGCTGGTTGGTAATCTCTCCACGACTAGCGATGGACGCGCCCAGGTGATCACCTTGGCGTTGGTGCTCGGGGCGTTGGAGAGCCGCACGCCCAAGGACGCCTGGCGCACCGCGGTACAGGATCAGTGCATGCATATTGTCGGCAGCTCTGACTATCTGCGCTGGCTTGCCAACAATGATTACTCCCTTGCTCCTGCGGAAGAAATCATCACCGGTATTAAAACGTCCGAGGACGTTTACAACCATTATCTGGCCGAGTCTAAAACGGGTTAATGATTAGCGGCTCGGGGCCCCTGTGAAAATCAGTTCACTTTTAACAGGGGCCCCAGCCCGCCGAAGTCAGATACATCCAGGCGCGGCACAATAAGCCGCCGACTGCTCCAGAAAATTTATCAAGATGGGGGCCTGCGCATCTCCCTCCCGGTGCCCCATAGCACGTAGGGTGCACCGCCGAAACATCCTCGCCAAGTGCGCGTACCGCCCTCAAAATAATTATCCATCTTTTCTTAGTCGGCTATAGCATAGACAAAACTCGGCCAGTAAAATTTTATATAACGGTGAAATACCACTCAGTCGAAGAGGGTTAATAATGCCTCCAATCGCGGTGTATACGAAACCTGCCTGTGTGCAATGCAATGCAACATTTCGAGCCCTCGATAAAGCCGGAATAGCTTACATAAAGATTGATGTCAGCCATAATCCGGCAGCCCGCGACTACCTCATGAAGCTGGGGCATCTAGCTCTTCCCGTCGTCTATGTCTCCCCCACGCATCACTGGTCTGGATTTCGACCCGACGCAATCGACAGCATCGCCTTAACCACGGCCTAAATCGAAAGGACCGCTCTCGTGTACACCTACGCCGCCCTGAACGACGGAACCGACACCTTTGCAGACTTCGTGCGCATTGAACGTATCGACGCCGCACGCAGCGATCTCCTTGAACACATGGCCGCCGGCGTGAAAGCCCTGCAGGGCGCCGCCGCAACGTTAGATCAGCTGCGCGGCAACACCATTGATGACGTCGAATTCGTCGCCGGCCGAGATGGCTGTGACGTGGCCGCATTCCTTGACAACAGTATTCGCTACGCCCGGGCTGCCTATTGCGTCGTGCACACCGTCATCGACAAGGAGGCCCCGTGATGAACGGCACACACCAAACCCCTAGGCCAGGAAGCGCTTTCGAGATCGTACTCGATGCACTACACGCCGCTAGGCAGATGATCAGACCGCGAGGACCCGAAGCCTTTATGGCCAGTTGCCCACTACACGCCGACCACACACCGTCGCTGTCTGTTCGTTGGCGTGACAACACCCGTACCGGCCACAGCGGGGGTGTTGTCCTGCTGCACTGCTTTAGCTGCCAAGCCCCGGCTGTGGACATCACCACGGCACTGGGAATACGCACGGCCGACTTATTCGACAATCCCGCCCAGCCTGCCGAGCAGCGCACGCCGATACGGCGCACCCAGCCGACCGGCCAGTGCAAGCCGAGCAGGCCTGCTGGGACGCGCGTACCGCTTCCGGCACGCGTCACCATCACCCACGATGGGGCCCAGCACGCGTGGCGGCCGGTGCGTACCTACACCTACACCACTATCAACGGCGCGCCTATTCAGCAGGTCATCCGCCAGGAATGCAGCTGCAATGGCCAGCCACACAAACGTTTTTGTCAGCGTTACCGGGACGGTCGCCGCTGGGTGTACCGCAAGCCTCAAGGCTTCACGGCGGTGCTGTACCGACTCACCGCGATACGCACCGCCGCAACAACCCACCAATGGATATGGATCACCGAAGGTGAAAAAGACGCCGATACCCTCACCGCACTGGGCCGGCTGGCCACCACCAACGCCCAAGGCGCAGCAAGTTTTCCCGAACACCTGATACCACAATTCCGTGGTCTGAAAGTAGCCATCGCCGTTGACCGAGACCTCGCTGGCTACCAGCGCGCGATTCATCTCTACCAGCAGCTGCACCATAGCGCCGCCCAGATCGCGATCCTGTTACCCGGCACCGAGACCGACAAGTCTGACGTGACCGATCACGTTGACGCTGGACTGTGGCAAGCCAACGAACCATTCGGCGGGCTGGCCAGCATTACCGTCAACGAACTACATGCCTTGGCGTTGCTCGCCGCGGCCCGACGGGCGGCTGATCGCCTCGATATCGCCCTCGCCGAAGCCCGCGCCCACCAAAGCGGCACCCTATCTGGTAACGTGCGCGCGGCCGGGCGATGGCTCACAGAAGCATCTGAACAGCTACTCATCGTGCAATGCAGCGCACGAAATCTGCTGCGCCACAATGAGAAACATCCATCACCAATCACCAGCACGGCGGCTGACACCGCAGCCTCTTTATGTGACCGGCTCGAAAGCGACTACCACCGCTGCCTTTGAGACTGCCCCACCAACGCGGAAGGAGACAGCATGACCACTCGTACTCGACTGCACCGAGAACACCGCCGTCGCCACCCGGGTCGCGCACCTCAGCGTGTGGTAATCGGCTGATGCACAACATAACCCGGCTCGCCGCCACTATCACCACAGCGTTGTTGGCCACAACAGCACTGGCCGCCCCAGCCCCGTCGAACGCGGGCATGACCATCATCAGTGCCGGCGACCAAGTCGACTACGTCAGCCCGAACGCCAACACCCGGTTCTGCACCATCGGTTACGCCTATAGCGGTCCTGACTTGCATACTTACGCCATCACCGCCGGGCACTGCGCCGACAGCACCTCTGGTTACGCGCGCGACGCGCGAGTCAGGCTTACCGGGAATTTCGTGCAGACCCTTGTCGAACCCCCGCGCAGCGGCGGAGCGGACTATGGACTGATCGACTTCGGGAAAAACTCCGTGCCATCAACCGTTATGGGCGACGCCCCCACCACCGACGACCACCCCCAGCCCCAGGTCGGCGAGTCGATCTGCCACTTGGGAGTGTCCAGCGGCCAGCACTGCGGTCAAATCACCGCCACCCAGGGCACCGACCAATACCTGACCACTGGTATGCCTGCCAGCATTCCTGGGGACTCCGGAGGGCCGGTCTGGACACGCGCCGCCCACGGTTTTGTGCAGATTATCGGGATCTGGCTCGGGCAAAAAACCACTGCGGCCGGTCAAGAATATGGCCGCTTCGCATCGCTGGCCAGGGGGTTGCAGCTCCTCAGCGCCAGCTCGTACAGTCCTGGCCGTCGCGACTAACCCACCTTCATTGGGAAGGTGTGCGACCGGCCTCCTCGTCGACTTCCGCCGTAGCGGCGGCGCGCCCCGCGCGACCACCGGACCGGCCACCAACCGGTGGCCGAAATCCGTAGCCCCTCACCTTATTGAGCCGTCAGCAGGGTCGCAGCCTAATCGGCTGGGGGCCCGAGCGCGCAACCCACGCCCACACCGGGCTCCGCAGGCCGAGTGACCTTTTCGGCCCTATGGAAGTCAACCCCAAGGCGCTCGTGCGCCGGGATGCCTCGGGCCGAAAACCCTGCTGCGCCCGGTGCGGACTCTTCGGGGTTGCGCGCCCACCCTCAGCCGATTGACCGCTCCCCCAGCGCTGACCGGCGCACCAATCACCGCAAGAACCAAAGGAGCACAAGGATCATGGACCACGAATTTGAACTCGCCTTCAACCTCCTCGACGAAGCCGCCGGACGAATCCAGCAGCAGCAGTACGGCATCACCTGCATCCTGTTTCACAACCACGGCGACATCACGCTCACCACCATGCACACCTACACCCACGAAGCCGGACACCGCCTGATCCTGATCGCCGCCGACGATCACGGGCAGATGGCAACCATCGAAGCCACTGCGCCCGACCTCCTGACCGATCCAGTCACCCGCATCCTCACAGTCCGCACCGGAGACTTAACCTTTCACACCAGCACCCAGGCATGGACATACCCCGCGCCAGCCACCATGGCCACACCTACACGCTGACCGCAGGAATCGGCGACCAACCCCTGTGGACCATCACCATCGACGACGGCGCACCCATGCACTACGACGACCTCGACGCCGCGATCGACACCATCTTGGACCACCACGCCACCCCCATGGCATAGCCGCCCGCTAACCAGCCGGGCCCGCACACGCGGGTCCGGCTACCAATCCCCGCAAACACGACCTAACAGCGAGTTCTCATGGCCAACATTCGATTTCGATTCTTGACTTCATCGACGGCATAGCACGACAACTGCGTTTCCACCGCACCTGCGCTCCGCCCAGTAATCCGCGAGTCTTCAACAGGTCGGGTCATGTCCCGATTCTCGGAGCTGCGCCGGCCCGCCTCCAGCACCTATCACCGCCCATCCACGACATCGCACGGTCACAGTCGCGCCGGCGCGACCAGCCCCGCCGCGACAGGCACGGACGCCATCAGCCCGGATTCATCTGTCATCGGTACCCGGGCCTCATCAGATGGGCGCGTTGCCAGTTCTACGTCGACGCTTTCTTCCGGCACCGACGGCGCCGCGTTAGCTGCCGCATCTGCCTCTCGAATCAGCTCCCGCACATTCTTTTCCGCCACCCCGGTCATCCGGGCGATTTCGCGCACGTTCTCACCGCGATCGCGCATTGAGCGCAGCGCCTGTCCACACTGCACACGCTGCTCACCGCGCCGCTGAGTTGCCTGGTCCCACAACGCCTGCTGACGCTCGGCTAACCACTCATCGACAGCGTCGGCGCGCTCACGTGCCGAAAAGAACACGGCCAAATCCGCAACGTTGGCCCGAGTCCGGCGTGCTAGCTCCTCCTGGGCAGCCACCGCGGCCTCACGCGCCGCCCGGCGCGCTCCCTTGGTTATTGCCTTATTTCCCATTCATCACACGCTAAAGCCCTTAAACGCCTTACGCCGCAACCGAATCTAACTAACTTCCGGTCGCCGGACGAAGGTTTTGGTATCAAGCACAGGCACAGACTGCGGCGCTGGCCAACCGCGGCGCTCGGCTCGCCGTGAGAACGTCCGGGTGCCTGCCGATCCCGAGTTCGCCGGTCTCATCGAAGGTTGCGAGTCGACGCTCGTCGGAGGTCCGGGACCTCCCAGCCAACGCGGCGGCAGGCTTCGGTTAGGAATACACTTTGTTGGGTGACGTCGCCGTTGGCGAGCTGCCGCCAGGCCGGTGCGGCAACCAGCGCGGCTAGACTGACAGCCTCAGGATAGACGGCGGGCGTAGTAGGGTGGTCTGGTCAGCGGGTCGAGGACGGCGGCATTCATTCGCCGGCGCCTCCTTCATCGACACGCCTGGACTGCCTCACTATCAAACACCTGAAATGCTGCCTGAGCACTGAACTGCGCGCTAACTTTTGATGCACTACGTCATGCGCTGACAATCATGTCGATGACAGCTACAGCCAGACTGGGCGCCGCCGTGCTGGCGATGCTGATCGGCATCAGTGTCGGATCGTATCTGTGTTGGGCTTGCTCAGCCACACCCGCCGACAGCGAAGCCTACGACGATGAGCATGCCGGCAAGTACCGTTTCATGTGCAGCCCAGGAAATCCGATGCCAACAAGTCCATCAGTAGTCCGTCGCGGAAGTTGCCCTGTGGTGTTCGTTCGTATTGGCGCAACACGCCTACCTGCTGAAAGCCCAGATGCTCAGCACAGCGAATCGCCGCAGTATTGTCTCGCGCCGGGTCGACTGTTATCCGATGGTGGCCGGCATCGGTGAAGAGCCACTTGATCAATGCGCGCAGCGCGTCGCTGCCATAACTGCAGCGGTGGTAGTCAGGGTGAATGAACATATCGATGCTCGCAAACCGGATGATTGAGGCGCAACGTTCATACCACTTAATCAGGCCAACCACATTGCCGGTCACCGTGATCGCCCAAATCTTGTGATCAGGCATGGCTAAAGCGTCCCCGGGATCTGGCCAGCCATCCCACCACCGCGCCACCTCGGTGGTGGCTAACGCTCGACGAAATGCTGGTGCATCCGATAGCGTCGCCCGCCGTAACACAACCTGTTGGCCGCGCAATGGAGATTCGCTGGTCGAGTCTGGTTGCCCACTTATCATGGCCCACATCGTAGGACCTAGCTGGGTTCCTGGGCGGTGCCTGCGCTATCCACCGTAGCGCTTCCCTGATCTCATCCACTCACGCTGACCTTCGAAAAGCCATGCCGCCCCGGGACTCATCGGCCAATACCGCCGTCACGCCCAGCATTCTTCCCGATCATACGGCCACAACCCACCGTCTAAAACGAGACTTCGCAACGTCACTCGCAACCTAAATTGAGACCTCGCAACCTCCGCCTAGACAGGACACCAACTGTCCTGTCCGGCTCGGGGTTGCAAGGATTTTGCTGCTGTTGCTGGTCTTTGCAAGGTAAATCGGGACAGTTAGCGAACCGCCTGTTCGGAATTACTTTGCATTTTCGGCGGGTGGGGTTGCGGTACTAGCTCAGATCTCCTATATAGCGGGGCGTGGAACGGGCAGCTCGCGGAAGACGTTTACCTGCAACATTGTCCTGTAAGATGTCGCCGAGGCCGTCGGCGGTCTTGGCGACGGCGATGGCGTGGACGCAGCGGGTGTCCGCCGATCGGATCGCGTCGAGGTAGGCGTCCCTGGAGGCGTGGATGGCGATCGGCTTCGGTCGCATCGCAATCGCTTCCTTTTGCTCTTTGCCATAGATTGATTGGGTCGCTTCGCGGGTCGCCCTAGTGGTGGCGCCGCAGGCCGGGTTTCATGCCGCCACAAAACCTGGGTGTTATCGGTGGTAATCGGACTTCGGTGAGAGTCGGGTGGTGTTTCAGTGCTCGCCGGTGAAGATGTCCTTCACTTCACGCAGCGCGTAGTACACCAGCAGGTATCCGGCGGCGGGGTCGGCCCACCACCAGCCGGCCAAGCTGTTGAGCAGCAGTCCGAGCAGGACTGCGGCCGCGAGCAGTCCGTCGATCAGGGTGACCCGGCCCTCGGTGGCCAGTACCGGGTTCGCGAGTGCGGTCCCGGTGCGGGCTTTGCCCGCGGCGAGGGTGAACATCACCGCGGTGGTGACTGCGGTCCACGCGATCCCGAGCGGGGAGTGGTGGGGATGGAAACCGGTGGCCAGCACGATGGTCGACTGGACTAGCAGGTAGAGGGCGAGCGCGGCGAAGCTGACACCGATGAGCCGCAGCGCCCGTCGTTGCCGAGCCTGGCCGGAGCCGGACAGTTCCCAGATCACCACCGTGGAGGCGCCGATCTCGATCAGCGAGTCCAGCCCGAACCCGGCCAGGGCCACCGACTGCGCCGAGATCGCCGCGACGGCCAGCACGACGATGCCGATAAGGTTCCAGCCGAGAGTGGCGTATTCCAGCGCGAATCCGCGCCGCACCAGCGTCGTTCGCGTGGTGTGGTCGATGCCGGTCACCCGGCGCTCGTGGTTGTTGGTCGGTCTGACAACCCGAGCCGCAGATGTTCGCTGTGGTAGACGGCTTCGTCGAGCAGCTGGGCGACGTGATTGTCGTAGAGGCTGTAGACGATGGAACGGCCCGCTCGGGTGCCGACTACTAGGCCGAGGTTGCGCAGCAGACGCAACTGGTGCGACACCGCTGACTGCTCCATGCCGATCGCCTCGGCCAATTCGGTGACCGGATGCGGCCCCTGCCGCAGTTGGGTGAGGATCAGCAACCGGCTCGGGGTCGCCAGAGCCTGCAGGGTGGTCGCCACCTGGGCGGCGGCGTCGGCGTCCAACCTCGCCGGTAGACGGCTGCGGCCCTCGACTCCGTGTCCCACATCGGCGCATTCTACCCCAAACAGAACACATGAAGAGATGTTCATCTATTCTGCTATGGTTGGAAGTTCTTTCGTTTCGCTGTCCCGGAGGCGACTCGTGGTCGCGCCGATCCTCACGCCGACCCGCCCGGCCCGGGCTCCCCAGGTGGTGCCGGTGCGCCGCACCAAGCTGTTCGCACTGCCGGAGATGCGTTGGGCCGCAATGGCTTTGATTCTTTTCCTGACCGGTTTGGTGGCCGAGCTCGCGGGTGCCCCGGCCTGGGTGTGGTGGGGGCTGTATCTGGCCTGCTACGCCGCCGGTGGCTGGGAACCGGGTTTGGCCGGGCTGCAGGCGCTGCGGGGAAATACCTTGGACGTGGACTTGTTGATGGTGATCGCTGCGATCGGTGCCGCGACGATCGGGCAGGTCACCGACGGCGCGCTGTTGATCGTCATCTTCGCCACCTCCGGCGCCTTGGAAGCTCTCGCCATGGCCCGGACGGAGGACTCGGTGCGCGGCCTGCTGGACCTGGCGCCGGAAACCGCGACCCGTGTTCGCTGCGACGGTGGCGAGGAAACGGTACAGGCGGCCGATCTCGCGGTCGGCGACATCGTGCTGGTACGTCCCGGTGAGCGCATACCGGCCGATGCCACGGTGATCGGCGGCGGCAGCGAGGTCGATCAGGCCACCATCACTGGCGAACCACTGCCGGTGGACAAGACCATCGGCAACGAGGTGTTCGCCGGAACCGTGAATGGCACCGGGGTGTTGCGGCTGCGGGTGGACCGGCGCGCCGGTGACTCGGTAGTGGCGCGCATCGCCACCCTGGTCGAACAGGCCAGCCAGACCAAGGCCCGCACACAGCTGTTCATCGAGAAAATCGAACAGCGCTACTCGGTCGGGATGGTCGCGGTCACCATCGCGGTATTCGTGATCCCCCTGCTGGTCGGTGACACCCTGCAGCGCGCGTTGTTGCGGGCGATGACGTTTATGATCGTCGCGTCCCCGTGCGCGGTGGTACTGGCGACCATGCCGCCGCTGTTGGCCGCCATCGCCAACGCCGGACGCCACGGCGTGCTCGCCAAATCCGCGGTCGTCATGGAACAGCTAGGCGCCGTGACCCAGATCGCGTTCGACAAGACCGGCACCCTCACCCGCGCCACCCCCGAACTCACCGAAATCCGCAGCCTGAACCCACGATTCACCAACGAGGAGCTGCTGCGGCTGGCCGCCGAGGCCGAACACCCCAGCGAACATCCCCTCGCCACCGCGATTGTGCGCGCCGCCCACGCCCGCGGCCTGCACTGGTCCACCGTCGACGAGTTCACCGCCCACCCCGGACGCGGCGTGTCCGCTCGGGTAGGCGACCGGCTCATCGGCGTCGGCTCCCCCGCCGCGCTGCTGGGCAACCCCAAGGCCGGCACAGCCACCGAGGTCATCGCTGCCGTGCCCGCGGCCGTCGACACGCTGCAAGCGCGCGGCGACACCGTCGTGATTGTCACCTTCGACCGGAAGCCAATCGGGGTGCTGGCGATCATCGACCAGATACGCTCGGATGCCGCTACGGCCGTGGCCGCCGCCACCGCAGTGACCGGCGCCCCGCCGGTGCTGCTGACCGGCGACAACCAGGTCACCGCCGACCGGATCGCCGCCCAGGTCGGCATCACCAACGTCCACGCTGAGCTGCTGCCCGAGGACAAGGTCGCCACCGTTATAACCCTGCAGGCTGGCGGGACGAAGGTCGCGGTCGTCGGGGACGGCATCAACGACGCGCCTGCGCTCTCGGCCGCGCACGTCGGCATCGCCATGGGCGGCGCCGGCTCGGATCTGACCCTGCAGACCGCCGACGCGGTCGTGGTCCGCGACGATCTCACCACTATCCCCGCTGTCATCAACTTGTCGCGGCGCGCCCGCCGGGTGGTCGTCGCGAACCTGGTCATCGCCGCCACCTTCATCGGCGTCCTGGTCGTCTGGGACCTCGTGGGCACTCTGCCCCTGCCCCTCGGCGTGGCCGGGCACGAAGGCTCTACCGTCATCGTCGGCCTCAACGGACTGCGGCTCCTACGCCGATCCGCATGGCAGCGGGCCGCACGGATCGGCTGACCCGCGCCAGCGGGGTGCGGGGCTCGCTGGCTGGTGTTCCGGATGATCCTGCATATCGTCGATCTGGATCGCTCAAACGGCTTGACGCGTTTCGGTGACCGACGTTGGCTGAGCGATGTGATCGGCGGCTCGCAGGGTCGGGGCGAACACGAGCCAGATGATCAGTGATCCCAGCGACAGCGTGCCAAGCAGCGCGAACGCCGTTGGGAAACCGAATTCTTCGGCGATATGCCCGCCCAGCAGCGGGCTTAGTGAGGCTCCGATGCCATGGGCGGCCATGATGGCTCCCTGACCGACGTTAATGTGGCCGGTGCCGTCGAGGATCCGGGCAACCAGCCCGGGTACGGCGACCGAGAGCATGCCGGCGCCGACACCGTCGAGCACCTGCACAGGGATGACACCCCAGGTGGTGATCACGCCGGCGGCAATTAGCCCGCGGATCGGCAACGCGGTGAACGCAATCAAAATGGCCGGTCAATAGCCGCGGGTGCGGGCAATCCGCATCGCCACCAACGACGCGGCGACCATAGTGGCCTGGGCGATCACGACGGTGGCCGAGACCGTGGTGAACGGGTTGGCGTGCGTGGCTACAACGGCTAGCCCATACAGCGGCAGCATCGCGGCGTTGCCGAGGTGAAACAACACGACCGCCGCCGCTAGCGCGAGCAAGGGCCGCGACTCGGCGACAACCCGCAGGGCCTTGACGGGCATCTGGTCGTCGGTGCGGGCAGCGCCCCGCGCGGCTTGATGGTCAATGCGCCGGTCAGGGACAAGCAGCACCGCGATGATCGTGACCACTGCGAACGCCACGGCCAGCCAGAACACCGCGGCGAACCCGAATCGCCAGCCCAACAGCCCCGACAGTGCTGCACCGGCCATGTTCCCGGCGTGGTTGAAGGCCTGGTTACGGCCGTTCTGGCTGGTGAAACCGGCCTGGCGCACCACCCCCAGCGTGATCGCGATGACCGCCGGGCCGATCACCGCGCCGGCGATCGAGGTCGCGGCTTGCGCGCAGGCCACCACCCAGAAGTTGCTCGATGCCAGGATCAGTCCCGAGACGCCTACCGTGAACACCCCGGCCACGATCACGGCGGCCCGTTTTCGGCTGGTCGCATCGATCAGCGCACCCGCCGGTGTGGTCGCGAGCAGTCCCGCCACAGCGCCCAGCGCGGTGACGGTGCCGATAGCGCCGGTGGCCCAGCCGCGACTGGCGAGCAAGACTCCCAGGAACGGGCCAATGCCGGCCTGTATATCGGCCATGAAGAAGTTCACCGCCTCCAGCGGTGCGCGATCACGCGCCCACATCGGCGGTCCCGACGCGTCGTGGCTTACCATCGGCTTGATTCTGCCCCGGTTCGGCCCCATCAAGGCTGGACCTCAACGGTGCCCCGGCGTAGCGGTCCCGGCTGGCGCGGGACTGACGGCATACGTGAGGAGGGCAGGCTGCTGGCTGACGCGGCGCTGTCCTTCGTACTGTTGGCCGCAGTGCTGGCGTGGGCGGTGATCCGGCCACGGGGCTGGCCCGAGGCTGTCCTCGCGGTGCCGGCCGCGGCGATAGCACTTGGCGCTGGGGCCATCTCGGTGTCCGACGCATGCAGTGAACTTGCACGGCTGGGTCCGGTCGTCGGGTTTTTAGCGGCGGTACTAGTGCTGGCCCAGATGTGCGCCGACGAGGGGCTCTTCGTCTGGTGCGGAGCGTGGATGGCGCACGTGGCCCGAGGCCGGGCGGACCGGTTACTGGTAGCGGTGTTTGTGGCGGCCTCGCTGGTTACCGCGGTGTTCAGCCTGGATGCCACTGTTGTGTTGTTGACGCCGGTGGTTTTCGCCACCGCCACACGGTTGGCGGTCCGTGCCCGCCCGCACGTGTACGCCTGCACGCATTTGTCGAACACCGGATCGCTGCTGCTGCCGGTGTCGAACTTGACGAATCTGTTGGCGTTTTCAACCTGCGGATTGAGCTTTCTGCGGTTCGCCGAAGTGATGGCGGCGCCGTGGCTAGTGGCGATTGCGGTCGAATTCGTCGTGTTCCGCCGCTTCTTCGCGGCCGACCTCACTGACGTCGCCACCACAGCACCGAAGATCGATGAGCAGATCAGCCCGCCGTGGTTCGCTATCGCGACCATAACCGCCACCCTGGCCGGATTCGTGGCCGCTTCGGCCGCCGGCGTGAACCCGGCATGGGCGGCCGCGGCCGGCGCTCTGCTGTTGGCTATACGTGCCGCGCTGCACAAGCGCACAACGCTTGCTTCGGTCGTGCGTGCCGCTGAACTGCCGTTTCTCGCATTCGTGCTCGCGCTGGCGGTCGTGGTGCGTGCGGTCATCGACAACGGTCTGGATACCGTTCTCGGCGGTTGGCTGCCACACGCCGGCGGCCTGGCTGGGATGCTCGGGATCGCCGCGGTAGCGGCGGTGGCGGCGAATCTGGTCAACAACCTACCCGCGGTCCTCATGCTGCTGCCGCTGACCACCGCTGGCGGGCCCGCCGCCGTGCTGGCGGTGCTGATCGGGGTCAACATTGGCCCGAACCTGACCTATGCCGGCTCTCTGGCCACCATGCTGTGGCGGAAAGTACTGCACCAGCACAACCATGTCGCGAAGCTCGGCGAGTTCACCATGCTGGGATTGCTCACTGCGCCAGCTGCGCTGGTCGGCGCTGTGCTGGCACTGTGGGCATCGTTGCACCTGCTGGGAGGCTGAGCACTGACAGAACTCCCCTGGATCGTGGAAGCTGACTTGAGCGCCGGTAACCGTTTCGGAGGGCAATGGCCCTGACAACCGCTGACACAAAGACCCAACAGATCACACGCTGCCAGGGTGGCGTCGAACGCAGCTCGATCACGGGACTTAATTCGATTAACCGGACGACAATCCAATACCAGCGCCGAGCCATCTGCCAGACGCGCAAAATAATCCGGGACGTGTGACCGAGCCTTGCCGTCGGCAGCGGTCCAGAACAGCCAAAACGGCTGGGAAACGATACCGACGACGTCGGGATCAAAGTCGAGCAACAACAACCGATCCCGCTCCAACCAGGACTCATACCCAACCAGATCGCCCGTCGTAGCTAGTCCACCAATGGCCAACATGATTGCGCTGGCCCTTATACGAGGGAAACCCACGTACCGGCTGGCAGAACTCGATCGGCACAGACCACACCCCCGTCAACGGCAAGCGCTGCTGACCATCGTGGTTGACGTACCCAACCTCGAACTGCTCAGCCAACGCGACAGGAGCACCCCCGAGCACAAGATCAAATTTCGGCATCGAGGCATTGTGCCGGTCTCAAACTCCCCACTCTCACCAACCCCGCCAACTACCTCCGAACTCCGCCACCACCCCCCGCCAACTAACCCCAAACACCGCCAACTTCACCCGACCAAGACACACGCCAGCCATATACTTAGATATTCTAGGCACCGACTACCCGCTCCATCACACCTCTTGCACACAGGTCACGAAACGGTAACGGCCGTCGCATAAGGGTTGGGCCGCCCATAGTTTCGGCTTCAGGTGATTCTGGTGATGAGCTTGCATAAATTGACTGCTGGGGACGGGTACATGTACCTGATCCGGCAGGTCGCCGCCGCTGATGCCACCGACCGTGGGCGCCCGAGCCTGGCGGACTATTACAGCGCTCAAGGAGAAGCTCCGGGTGCGTGGATGGGTCGCGGACTGGCAGCGCTGGGTCGGCCGGTCTCCCGTGATGCCGACGATCCGCTGGTCGCTGACCTATGGGCAGTAGCGCACGGCTCGCAGGTCACCGAAGCGCAGATGAAGGCCCTGTTCGGTGAAGGGCTACACCCCAACGCCGACCGAATCACCGCGCACCTCACTGGGTTTGGTGTCGCTAAGGCCGGCGCTCTCGCCGCTGCACGGCTGGGTCGCCCTTTTGCGATCAACAACGAGGAAGACCCGTTCACTACTCGTCTTCGTGCCGCCTACCGCGACTACAACACCGCATTGGGCCATGATGCTCAAGCCAGCATCGACGCCGAAATCCGGGCACGCATACGCACGGCGTTGGGGCGTGACATGTTCGCCGAAACCTACCGTCGCCCACCAGCCGATGAGCGCGAATTGTCCGGGTTCATCGCCTGTCATTCGCGGGCCGCAACCACGGCGGTGGCTGGCTATGACTTGACGTTTAGCCCAGTCAAATCGGTGTCAGCGTTGTGGGCGATCGCCCCCGCCAAGCTCTCCCACGCCATCGAAGACTGCCACCATCAAGCCGTCGCGGAAACCCTCCAATTTCTGGAAGACAACGCGGCGTTTTCTCGCATCGGTGCCCATGGTGTGGCCCAGGTCAACACCAGCGGGTTGATCGCTGCGGCCTTCGACCACCGCGACTCCCGCGCCGGTGACCCCCATCTTCATACCCACCTGGTGATCAGCAACAAAGTACAAGCTGTTGGCGCTGACGGCATACCGCGATGGCTGGCCCTAGACGGCACCCCACTGCATCACGCCACGGTCGCTGCATCAGAGTTCTACAACACCCGCAACGAGGCTCTGCTGATCGACAGGATCGGTCTGCGATTCGCCGCAACACCCACCCGGTCAGGCAAACGCCCGGTCCGCGAAATCGTCGGCATTCCAGCAGAACTCATCGAGAAATACTCGTCACGCCGCGCCGACATCGACTATCGCGTCGGCCAGCTCACCAAACAATTCCACACCGCCCATGGCCGCGAACCCACCGCCGTCGAGATGCTCGCACTGTCCCAGCAAGCCACCCTGGAAACGCGAAAATCCAAACACGAACCACGATCCCTGGCCGAGCAACGCCACACCTGGAAAACCCAAGCCATCGAGGTCCTGGGCAGCCAGCACGCTATAACTGCCATGCTCGCCGACGTCACCAATGTGGCTGTCCCCCACCACGTCATAGCCACCGATACCTGGATCAATGAGCAGGCCACCCAAGTCATCAAAACTATTGCGCAAAACCGCGCAACCTGGACCGTCAACCATGTACGCGCCGAGGCACAACGAATGCTGCGCTACACCAACCACCCCGGCGGCCCCCAGGTCGCCGACCGCATCGTGAATGCCGCGATCAGCGGGCACAGTATCGCGTTAACCTCCCACACCGACACCGAGATGAACGAGCCCGCCGCGCTGCGCCGCCGCGACGGCGCCAGCGTCTACACCCGCCACGACACCACCCTCTACACCAGCACCGAGATCGTCGCTGCCGAGCGACGCATCCTAGCCGCCGCCGCTCGACGTGATGGCCGTACCGCCGATCACATCAGCATTGATTTGGCGCTGCTGGAATACCACGCCAACCATGGTGTCGCCCTCAACGAAGGACAGGCCACCTTAGTGAAAAAGATGGCCGTCTCCGGGGCCCGCGTCCAGTTGGCGTTGGCGCCAGCGGGCACCGGAAAAACCACCGCCATGGCTGCCCTGGCCACCGCCTGGCGCAACAGTGGCGGCACCGTTATCGGACTGGCTCCCACCGCTGGTGCGGCCGAAGTTCTAGGCAAAGACCTGGGGGCTCCCACCGACACCATCGCCAAACTCGTCCAGCTCACCGGCGCCCATGCCGGCCTACCCGCGCCCGCGGATGACCCCGCCCGAAACTGGTTTAACACCATCGGTTCTGACACGCTGCTCATCGTCGACGAAGCCGCCATGGCCTCCACCGTCGATCTGGACACCCTGATCGGCCACGCCGTAGCGCGTGGGGCCAGCGTGCGCCTGGTGGGCGATGACCAACAACTCGCCTCGATCTCGGCCGGCGGCATCCTTTGTGACCTTGCCGATCGTCACGACACCGTCACCTTGAGCACCGTGGTGAGGTTCACCCGCCCCGAAACCGGGCCCGCCGAAGCCGCCGCCAGCCTCGCCCTACGCGCCGGTGACCCCGCCGCAATCGGCTTCTACATCGACCACCACCGCGTCCATGTCGGTGCTGACACCGTGGTCGCCGACCTGGCCTACCAAGCCTGGGCCGCCGACCGCGCCGCTGGCCGAGACTCCATCCTGCTAGCCCCCACCAACGAACTCGTCGCCCAACTCAACCAACGCGCCCGCCTAGACCGCCTCGCCCACACAACCACCACCCCACCGGCGTCGTCCACCGTCACCCTCGCCGACGATTTGACCGCCTCGGCCGGCGACTGGATCACCACCCACAAAAACGCCCGCTGGCTGGCCACCACCAACGGCAAGTGGGTGAAAAACGGTCACCGCTGGATCATCGGCACCGTCCACCAAGATGGCTCCCTCACCGTCCTGCCCCTGGGCGGCCGAGCCAGCGCGGTACGCCTGCCCGCCCACTACGTCACCGCCCACACCACCTTGGGCTACGCCAGCACCATCAACGCCGCCCAAGGCATGACCGCCGGCCGACGCGGCATCGAAGGCAGCTGCCACATCGTCGGTTCGGACCGCCTCACCCGCCAACAGCTCTACGTCGCCCTCACCCGCGGCAGCACCGAAAACCACCTCTACTTCTCCACCGCCGAGGCCGACCCGCACCGCATCCTGACACCCAAAGCCACCCACCCGCCCACCGCCGTGGACATCCTGTCAACGATCCTGGCCCGAGACGGCGCACAACTGTCCGCCCACAGCACCGCCACCACCGCCACCGACCCCTTTAACCGCCTGCACCGTGCCGCAGCCATGTACGCCGACGCCCTCACCGCCGCCGCCGAACAACACGCCGGACCCACCACCATGTCCCGCATCGACACCACCGCCACCATCATCGGTGCACACCTCACCGACGCCCAAGCCTGGCCCGTTCTGCGCCGCAACCTAGCCCTACTGGCCGTCGAAGGACACGATCCGATCCGCGCCCTGCACACCGCAGCACAAGCTCCACTAGACGACGCCCATGACCCCGCCGCCGTGCTGGACTGGCGCCTGCACACCCCGCCCGGGTCAGCCGCTGAAAAGATCGGACCGCTGCGCTGGCTGCCCGCCACCCCCGACGCTTTAACCGCCCACCCGCACTGGGGCCCCTACCTGCACGCCCGCGCACAACTGGTCACCGACCTAGCCGAACACATCCGTGACACCGCCCGCACCTGGGCACACAGCACCGCACCCACATGGGCGCGACCACTGCTCGATCAACGACCCGAGCTCATGGCTGAAATCGCTGTCTTCCGCGCCGCCCACGACGTCGATCCCGCCGACACCCGCCCCACCGGACCCAGGCAACACGCCAACCGTTCAGCACTCATCCAACAACTCATCAACGCCCGCCTCGATGCCCATCTCACCCACATCAGCAACCACACCCAACACTGGCGCGGGCTCGCCAACCAACTCGACACCCACCTGGCCGCCGACCCGTTCTGGCCACAACTAGCCACCCACCTCGACGACGCCGCCCGCGCCGGCGCCGACGTCAACGCGCTGCTGCACGACGCCATCTCCCGGTATGGCCCCCTACCCGCCGAAATGCCCGCCGCCGCCCTATGGTGGCGTCTTGCCGGCACCCTGACCCCACCCGCACTGGATCACCCCGACACCACACTGCGCCCACCCTGGACCACCGAACTACACCACCTTCTCGGCACCCCAATCGCCGAAACCATCATCACCGACCCCGCCTGGCCCGCCCTTGTCGCCGCCGTAGCAGCCTCCGACTGGCCACCCCACCAACTACTCTGCGCCACAACAGAACACCTGCACGACATCGCCGCCATCGAACCCCTACGCCCCGACCAATACGCCCGCCTGCTCACCTACCGCATCGAACTGCTCACCCACCACGCCGCCACCATCGACCCCGACATCCCCCACCCCGCCGACTATGTCGAAACCCCGCCAGCCAGCCAACAACACCACCCCTACTCAGACATCTATCTTGGCGTCGAAGACTTAGATGAACCGCCGCCGGACCTCTACGACTACCCCTACGGCCTGGCAGAAGACGACCTAGCTGGCCTCGACTTCGCCGACCTGCCACAACACCGCACACCCCCGCCCCTACCCGGTCACAACATCGACGCCCCAGGGCTGCCAGCCCATCGCGACGGCACCCGTGCTTGGTTCGGCCACCCAGCCCACAACTACGACCTGGCCGCTGAGATCCCCCAACTACAAGCAGAAATTGACCTCCTCACAGCCGCCAACGCCGCCAGCCCCGCCGCCACCTACCACCCACCCATTACCGCCCTATGTCACGTCGACGAACCCCACCGTCGCGTCATCGCCGCTATCGCCGGCAGCGCTCACACCGTCCAACCACTGCACCTGCACCCCGATGCAGACAAACCCGCCACCCTCGCCGCACTCGCCGGCGCCGCACACCATCACCACGCCCGCATCCTGGCCCTACCCGCCACACCAGCCGCCGCCGACTACGCCGCCCACAACCGCTACTCCGACACCATCGCCACTCCAGAAGATGCCCGCGCCCATCTGGAAAGCAAACACTGGAAACTGCCCCCAGCCAGCCTCATCATCGTTGACGACGCCAATCACCTGCACCCCGAACAGCTGCACTGGCTCACCAAAACCGCCGCAACCACCAACACCAAACTGATCCTCATCACCACCCCTGACCACCGCCCGCCGGCCCACACCCTGACTACCGCTCTGGAAACCCACCTCCCATGGACACAACACCTAGGCACCCCCGCGCCCGACTACCAGCGGCCACCCACCACCATCGAACACGTCATTGACTACCTATCGCTATCGGTCGCCCAACCAGCCGACGACCCCGCGTATCGCACAGCACGTGAATTGCTACACCAGCGCGACCGACTCGTCGATCACTTCCACGAAACCGCTAACACCACAGCACGATTGGACGCCATCGCAGCCCGCTCATCAGCCCGACGCCAAGGCCGCGACTACGGACTGGAAATCTAACGGCATCCGCTGGCTTGGTATTACGGCTGTTAAGAGTCGCTGTCCCGTTTTGGGGTGAGCCACTTGGGATGCGGACATAACGAAAGAGGTTGCCTTCGATGGTCCATGGCAAACAGATCCTGGCCCCATTAGTGCGCGAACGGCGCGTACCCCGCAAAAGGTACCGTCCACACGATTCGGCTACCACGATCCGATGAAATAATCGCGCGAACGATTCGCGGGTCAGCATGATGATCGGGCTGGTCGCTGAGGAGACCTATTTCCACCAGTCAGGCTTTTCGTTGGTGACTTCGTAGTGAAACCTGGCTTCGCCGGGAGCTGCAGGGGTCAGGGTCAACTGGATGTACGCGTTATCTAGCAGCACCGTGACAATCGGCACGGTTGTTCCGAAGGGACGGCCTTCTAGGGTAAACCCGGTGGTCAGCTGTGGCAGGTTGGGGAATCGGGATTCGACGACGAGGCGTAGAAGCGGGTTCAATATGCGGTGTCGTGGCGGTTGCGTGTTGTCGCCGTCAATCGCGGCTAGAGTTTGGTGAAGTGCGTCTTCGGCGACAAGTCCGGCACAGTGGATCAGGTATTCGCCTAGGTCGAGGCCAAGGGGGCCGCTGCAGAAGATTGACGCCATATGCGATAGCAACTGGGGGATGGTTCTGCTCAGATGAGACGCGTACGTATTGGCGTAGGCGGCGATTAGTTGTTCCCAGGTGCTGACTCTGCGGGGTGCCCCACGGATGATGAGCATGGGAAGTTTGCGCCATTTGTCGATGTCCACATTTATGACAGGTTCGTCACCGCCGGACGGTGCTGGTACTGCGCCGAAGGCTAGGCCAATCTGTTGACGATCGACGACGGGTTCAGAGACTCTGATTTGTGGGTATCGGATGTTTTTGATTCGGCACAAGTCCACGATGACGTCATCACCTTCGCCGGGGCCAAGCAGTGTGCGGAGAACCGCTGCAACGTCATCTACAGCCCCGCATTCACCGGCCTCTAAGGCGTCAAGATGTCGGTTTAGACGTTGGCGGAGACGACGCGTGACAGCGACCAATTCATCCGGGGTTGCTTGTCTGGGTAGGTGGGGGTTGGGTCCCCGCGATTTTTTCTTCAAAGCTGCAGGGTGAGCGGTGGCCCGTTGCCGTCTAGTTCGATGACGTGGACCGTTGTCGTCGGGTTGGAGGCATTGATGACTTCGGCTATTTCCTCGGTGTACTGCCTGTCTGGGAATCTCCACGCCTGAGATACGTCTGCTGTTGGCCAGTAACTCATACCGGGTTGCCAGCCCTTGGCGCCCATGAACGGAAGATATTTGGTGGGGTTGCGCGCCGAGTCTAATTCTGCGATGCCGTAGTAAGTGGTCACGGTCATGGTATTCAGGCTATGGCCCCGACTCCAACAATGGCGTCCGTGTCACCGATGTTTCTGTGTATGGCGGGGTGGAGAAATACGTGCAGATTTGGTGCGCAAGCCCGATAGCCCGTGCGGGTCATCGCTGACGAATTTCACTTGCCCGCGCTTCGCAAGAATGCTTCGCCTCGGCGGACGGAGATGAAATCTGGTTGCGCCGGCGGGTCCGCCGTCGTAGTGGTGGGGCATCGTGTGCCGGGATAGGTTGAACAATGATCCGGTCATAGTGGTAGTGGCTGGCTGGCAGCTATCCAGCCGCCGCCACCCACAGAGAACATGACCACCGCGAGAAGTCTGAGTAGCTTGCGCAATAGCCGGTTACTGCGGTCATTAGCTGCGCTGTGGTCTGAGGTTCGCGAACCATCCCTAACCTCAAGTTCAATCGGCGTGGTGGCTGGCGCGCACAACCTTGCGTCATATTGGTAAACCTGAGGCAAGCGAGTACGGAAGTTCATCACGCTGCTGCTGCGATCGCGTTCATCACCTCGATGACGCCGGCGGCCACGACCGCGATGAGCCACACGGCGACCAGGATCGCCGCCACCAGTCCACTGAGCCAGGGGAATCTGCGTGAGTCATTCACTGAGCTGTTCCTCTCGCAGCTGAATCCACGGGCGGTGCCAGATAGTGCGTGTTCGACGTGCCACCGCCGGGGTTGATCGGGGTCATTGTTTGATCGCTTTGATGGCCCGACGGTGACGGGCTACCACCCGTTCCCACAGTGTTTGGGGCTTTTGCTGTGGCGGCTTGGATTGCAGCAGTTTGGCGACGGCGTGGTCGTATTTGGCGACGAAGTCGGGCCAATCGGGTAGTTCGGTGGTGATGCCTGCGGTTCCGCGTCGTAGGAGCCGGGCGTGGCCGAGGTTTTCCGGTAGCAGGCGCCGGTAGTCGAGGCTGGGGCCTAGGTGTGAGGACAGTGTTTTGGCGCCGCTGGCTTGGTCGAAGGTTTCTTGGCGTCGGGTGGTTTCGCGTGACCATTGTTGGCCGCGTTGCAGCATCTCCATTTCTGCTGCCCCGTACATGATCAGTGCTGCGGGGAATGTGTCGCGTAATTCGCGGGCGTAGCTGGTGCCGTAGACGGTGTCGAATTGGCTTGAGGCCTGCACTGAGAGCAGCAGGTTGACTCCGAGGCCGCGGCCTTCTGATACGTGACGGCGCAGGGCGGGCATGGGGGCGACGTTGGCGGCTTCGTCGATCACGATCAGCAGGCGGTGCAGCATTTCTTTGCGTGCGGTTTTGGCGCGCCAGCTGCGTACGAGATGTTCCAGCAGGGTGACCGCGGCACCGGCGATTGATCCTTCGGCCGGGGCCAGGATGAACAACGTGGCGTCGGGCTGGCATAGGAAGGATTCGTCGAACGACGGGTCGGTCCTGCCCCGTAGCCCCAGCCGCATCCATGGTGTGACGGCTTTGCGCATGGTCAGCGCGATGCTGTCGCGTTGTTTGGGGTCCATGTCCAGGGTGCGCAGCAGCGCATTGCGAAACAGTGGTTGGTCGGCGACGTAGCGTGCCGCGTTGTGCCAGCCTGCGGTGTCGGGGTCTGGGTTGTTGTCGCAGAGGTTGTCGACGGCCAGTAGCACCCATTGGATGCCTTTGCCGTTGCCGCGGGTCGAGGCCGCGTAGAGCATTGCTGCTAGCGGGGCTTCGGTGTTGGCTTCCCAGACTCCGGCATCGGAGACTTGATCGATGCCGGAGCCCAGTCCGACCGCTGACATTTGCATCATCGTGTTGGCGGTGGTCACCGCTTGGTCGGGGGTGGTGATGAGGGCGGTGGGGTCAAACGAGCGCACGTGTGCGTCGGTGGGATACATCGGTGCATAGTCTGGGCGGAGGTCGATGACTTGTTTTGGGCCCCAACGTCGTTGACATACGAGCCACATCAGGTCGTCTTTAGATGACACGCACACTGCCGGACCGCCCCACAGCACTGACGCGGGCGCGAGCACGGCACGGGTTTTTCCGGTTTCGGTGGGTGCTGACACTAAAAGGTGTGGGGCTCCTGCCGCTAACGACAGTTTCCCGGTGGTTGTGTCGCGGCAGAACCCGCAGTAGGGCCCAGATGGTGAACGGTAGGACATCGCTATGACCTTCTGATGGGGCTCGGGTCACCGGGCGGGTCGTCGTGGCGGGTGGGGAACACCCCGGGACCGGTGAGGTCGTCGATCGCGAATCCGAAGTCGATGTCGTTGATCGCCTCGGGTGGTCGCATGGGCCACCAGTCTCGTGCCCCGTCGACGGCGAGCCATCCTTCCGCGATGCCGTAGATGCCTGCGGTCAGCAGTGTGGCGGGGATTTGGGCTAGCAGCCATGGGATGCCGACCGCCGAGAGCAGGGAATCGCCGGGCTCATATATCAGTGGCATCGGAGCGCCGATGATGAATGCTGACCACATGAACGCTGCGATCGGGTAGGAGCGTAGTTCGTTAGGGATTAGCTGGATCACGATTTTTGATAGCGCTTTGCCGGCCGGCCATCCCAGTGGAGCCAGCGTCCCCACTGTCATAAAAATGGTCCAGTCCAGCATTGCATAGGGAGTTTTTACCGGCCGCATATACCATGGATGAATAACATCATCATCGGCTGGATCAACTCGCGCTCCGGTGTTGTCGGTGTCACGGTTTCGTATTTGACAGGCCAATAATTCTGAGCGTCTTTTTTGGAATATGAAAGTATGTTGGTGACGGGCGATCCACTTGCGGCGGATCTCGTCGAACCTGTCAGCAGGAACCGGCATCAGCGATGACCTCCCTGGTCGGTGTCGACTCAGCATAAAAGTCGTCCAGGCGTTGTGCGACGTCCAACAGAAAGTTCTTTAACTGGGCCGCGCACTGCGAAATCCCGGCGCATTCGGCGTCTCGCAGCGCCGCATCTACCTGCGATGAACACGAGTTGACCTGCTCAGATACCCGTATCGTCGGGCTTTGGCCGGCCAGGACTCGTTGGGCGGACCCTTCCTGCCAACCCAGCGCATAATCCAGACGCGCTAACGTGCGCGCCGACAAACCGGCTTCACGCCGGCCGGCTTTATACAGTGTCGACGGCGACGGACCACCCGCCCTAGCCAGGTCTTCACGGGTCCAATGCAGCTGCGCTAAACGATCCTCTAGGAAAAAGAACAAGCGCGCGATCCCGTCTACCGGTAATACGTTCACATCCATGACGGTAACAACCTGTCACGATATTTCTCGACGGCCGTGGAATATCTGTTCCACCGCCCTTTACGCTAACCAAAGAAAAGGAGTCTGCGCATGCACATGATTATCGGATCAGCTTTCGCTAGTGCCGTGGTATGCGCATTTATCGGCTCGACATTCGCGATGTTCATCGTCAAATCACATGGCTGCTACCACGTTGCTGAACGTGACGATGACAGTGGTGTTCAGCGTGCAAGGAGGCCAGGATGGTGACCGAACCACCCCGCATCTGGGCTGACACCCAAGAATGGCTGGCCGACCTCGACCGAGACACCCCGAGCGGTGGCTGCGACGACGCCCCGGCATGCAACGTCGCCGGGCTTGACGAACAAGAAACCCACAACAGAAGCGAACCCATCGATCTCGCTCGCCACGACATCAAGACCGGTAGCGGCCCGGCTGATGTGGTCAGCAATCAGGACGGCCCCATTGAAATTGAAGACGCCGGCTCCGCTGCTGGGCCGGTGCGCTACAACAAGACCCTTGCGCTCGGGTTCGCCGCCGCAACCGTCGTGGCCGCTCTGGTGGTGAGCGGCGTACTGGCAGTTATGCACGGCGGCACCGGCACCGCGGCACAGGACCATGTTGTTGGGTCCGCTAACCAGGTCAGTGTGATCGCCGCGCCCACAACCAGCGGCACGACCCTCGACGCTCAGGACTCCCCTATCCCGTACACGGCCACCTCGGTCGGATGCCTGGCCGGTTCCAGTGCCGCCCAATCGGTCGCTGGTCCTGACTCCACCCAAGCCTGGGTCTGCGTGCATGGGGGCACCATCGGCCAATACCTCGTGTTGGATCTCGGTCGCAGCATGGTCATCGCCGCTGTCGCTATCACTGCCGGCTGGGTGGGCGCTGATGCTTCCGGCACTGATCAGTGGCCACAACATCGGGTGCCGACCCGAGTGCAGTGGAGTTTCAACGACAGCCCGCCCACGGTGGTGCCTCAGGACACCGGCAGTGTGCACGGCCCAGCCATCAAGACCATGCCCGGTCGCGGTGTGCTGGCGTCCCGCATCATCATGCTCGTTCAGGAAACCGCCCGCGCCCCCGCCGACGTTACACCCACCAACCCCACCTCGGCACCGGGCGGCTTGTTCGGCGATGTCCTAGGCCCGCTTCCCACCCCAGTGCAGCCCGCACTCACTAACCCCACTGCCGTAGCACCCGTACCGCCCGCTGATCAGAGCCAAACCGACCCCGCCGACAACACCTTTGCGGTGTCGACGATCAAAATCTTCGGCCACCCACCCCAGTAAAGGCAGCCCCTGTCATGTTGACCAACACCTGGCGCAAACGCCTCGACGGCACCGGCAATCTCGCTCGCCGCACCGCACTGGTCGTCGGCCTGGCCTCCTGCAGTGTCATCGCCATCACCACCGTCTGGGGCTGGTTGTTCCACACCCCGATCGATATCGTCGGGCCGGCACGCAGCACCGTCAACCGCACCGCCCTGATCGGCTCTTACGCCCAAGACTGTGTGACACGCTGGCTGACCGCCACCCAATTCGACCAGCAGGCACTGCACGACTGCTGGTCGCTGCATGACCCGATCCGGCTGGCCACCACCGCGGCCGCCGTGGTCAGTTCCCCGGCGGTCTCGGCAGTCACCCTGGTCACCGACACCGGAGCCACCCAGCAATGGAGTGTCGTCATCTCCGTGGCCGAGCGGCCCTTCCCGACCGCGGCCGCCCATACCGCCTACTACCGGCTCCCCGTCCTCTACAGCAACTACGGATTGCGGGCCAGCGCACTACCGGCCCGCATTAACGGCCCCGGTGCCGGCGCGGACGCTCCCCTGGCCTACCCCACCACCCTGGCCGATACCTGCCCCGCCTTCGTCACGGTCGCCGGGTTCATCACCAGCTACCTCACCGGCGCGGGCGGGCTGGAACGCTACGTCACCACCGACTCCGGATTGTTGCCCGCCGCCGACTACCGATCCGCACACCTGACCCAACTACTGGCCAACCACACCACCCCCGATCACAGCGTGCCCGCCGACGGCACAACCCTGCACGTCCTGGCCACCGTTAACGCTCTCACCAGCCAGTTCGCCCCGCTCCAGCTGAACTATCCCATCGTGTTGACCGTCACCAGCGGCCGATGGAACGTATCGGGCCTGGACTACGCACCCCTGCTGGCGGTCGACGCCGAGCTGATCCCCGTCATCCCCGCTGCGGGCACCCCCAGATAACTCAGGGACCAGCCAAAACACGCTTTCCTCGACAAACAACTCTCCAAATTTGAACCAATGGAAAGGAATCGCAATGTATTTCGCAGAATCTGTTCCGACAGTGCTGGCCGTTACTGACCTGGTAGCGGGCAGTCGATCGCTCTACACGATCGGCGTGGGTGTTTTAGTGGTCTTTATCCTGCTTGCCGCTGGTGGGCGCGCGGTGGGCGCGTTTTTTAGCGGGCGGATCGGCTCTACCGTGGCCTGGGCACTGACCGGGGTGATCGTGGCGGTGATGGTCGGCGGGGGCTACGCCATCTACGCATCGGCCAAGCGCACCGTGGACCGCACCGGTATCACCACCGGCCAATTCAGCCAATAACACCCCAACACACACATCGACATGACCGAATCCGCGCAGATCTTCCACGGTGTGCATGACACACCCGTCTACACCGACATCTTGTTCAACAAACCGCTACGGCTCTGGGTAGCCATCAGCCTCTACGCAGGTGCCGCGGTGACCGTCGCGCTCACCATCAGCACACTCGATTCCGGGCATGCCCGGACAGTCTTACTCTGCGGACTGCTCATCACCGCCGCAGCCGCGGGCGTGGCCGCTGCGGTCCCCCGCGGCCGACCAACCTTGGGTTTTCGGCTGCGTAACGGGTGGCACATGCTGCGACCAACACCAGCCTGCAGCACCAACCATCCCTTGCTGGCACCACCGGATCACATCATCGGCAACCTGAGCTTTTCCGCATACGGTGTTTACGCCCACTACCTGATCAGCGGCTTGCCCTACTACCTGCAATCCACCAAACGCCGTGTCGGGGTTGCTGATCGCCACCAAGCATTAGCCCGCGAAATCCCCTCCGGAACATGGGCTTACGGGCTATCGGTGCCGCAGAATCAACGCCAGCTACTGCGCGCCATGCTCCATGGCCACCGCGACGCCCACCCGTGGGTCACCGCTTGCCAACACATGGCGCCGGTCATCGCCGAACACAATCCCCGCACCCGCATCTACTGGCTCGCTATCCCTGTTGATGCCGGCCGCACCGGGCACAGCCCGGTCGGCCAAGCCACCAAGCTACGGGACTGGGTTATCGGCCGCGACAAAGATTCCGACGAATCCTGGGGCGCCTACCAACGCTTGGCCCACGACATCATCACCGCGCTGCCCGAAGAATTCGCCCCCCAACCCGCCAACCACGACATGATCGACTGGTTCTGGCGCCACAACACCGGGCGCGGGGTGTTCAACAACCCACTCCCCCGACCCGACACCACCATCGGGCGCCTCGACGCACACGAGCTGCCCGTGGCCGTCTTCGACGACGGCGACCAACAACACCACAGCGCACGAATACTCCCCTTACGCACCTGCGCTGCGGGGCTTGGCCTGACCGCCCTGATCGCCGGCATCACCGGTATCCCAGCCTTGGCCCTGCCCACCGCGGTCTTAGCTGCCACACTGTTGTTGGCTTGGCTGCTGGGAATCCGCCGCATCCCGTCCTGGGGTAAAACACTGCGGGTATCCAACCCCGACGGGCTTCACCAAGACAGTTATCAAGCCATCCTGCCCGTGGTCGACATGCCTAAAGCCGGCATCGTCTTTCCCGGCTCAGAATTCCTTCAAGCCCTCGACGATCTGGACACCGGCGCCACTTTCGACTTCGCCGTCAACCTCGTAACACGAAGCCGTGAAATGGAATTCGTGCGCAACGACCGCGCCAAAGGAAACATCGACGACCAATTCACCCAACGCCGCGACGTGCGCAACGGCGACACCGAACTCATCAGCACCGCCCGCCAACTCGCTGAATACAACCGCCAACTCGCCGCCAACATCGACGAACGACCCCTCGATGCCGCCTTCCTCATCGCCGTCGGCGCCCCCGATCCCCACACCCTGGACTACAGCGTCAAACGCCTCCGCGAAGAACTCACCCAATCCGGCCAGATCGCCATCCGCTACTACCGCGGCGCCCAAACCCGACTGTGGGCAGCCTTCAACCCCGGTACCCCCAACCACAAGACCGGCGTCGACCAATTCAGCCACCCCACCACCACCAAAAAATGGTCACGATTTGTCCCCTTCACCTCCACCATGGTGGGCAACACCACCGGAATCCTGTTGGGATTCACCAGAAACAACGCACTCAACAGCACCGTCCTGCTCGACCTACCCGGCACCGCACGCCGCAACCGCAACCCCTGCCTGGTCTGCAGCGGCGCCCTGGGATACGGCAAGTCCTACGCCGCCAAACGCATCACCCGAGCCGAAATCCAGCGCGGCGCCCAAGCATTCATCGTCGACCCCGGAACCGAATGGCAAACCGCCCTAGCCGATGTCCCCAACAAAGCCGTCATCGACATGGCCGGCAACCAATTCAGCTGCGACCCGCTGCGTACCTTCCCCACCAACCTCGCCGGCCCCTACTGGCTCGACTACATGGTGCCCATGCTGGGCCTAGACCCCCGCAGCACCGGCGTGCGCCGGCTACGCACCATCTTGCAACCACAAGCCCGACAACACTTAGGCATCACCAGCACCACCACCCTGATGACCTACATCGCCGCCATCCAAACACCCGCCAACAGCGATACCCGGCCGCCGCACGTCGCCGCCCTAGCCGAAGACCTCGCCCCCATCCTGGCCGCCCTGCAGTCCTGGGCCACCTACGACTTCACCCAAGCCATCTTCGACCCCGCCCTGCCCACCCCCGACCTGAACACTCTCGACGTCACGATCTGGCTCACCGCCAGCCTCGACCTGCCCACCGCCGAGGAAATGAGCACCCCGCACCTCTATGAGCGGCTCTCAGATCGCAAACGCGCCTCAGTCGCCATCTACGGCATGCTGGTCCGGCTGGCCCGCATCAGCTTTTTCGCCAACAAACAACGCTTCGGGCTCATCGTCTTAGAAGAAGCCGCCGCCCTACTGAACTCCCGCGCCGGCGCCGACGACGCACACCTCATCAGCCGCCGCGCCCGCAAGCACTACACCGGCCTGCTGATCATCACCCAAGACCCAATCCACGACCTCGCCCTCATGGGCGACCAATTCATCACCCAACAACTGATCATGCCGTTTGAAAACGAAGACCTCGCACGCCAAGTCGCCACCAAAATCGGAATACACCTCGATAACGACAACGGAATCGAAGAATTCTTCCTCGCCCAACCAACCAGCCACGAGATGCGCGACCCTACCGCCTTCGACGACACCAACGAACCCGCCGACACACCGAACCGCGGTGAACGCCGTGGCTACGGATTCTTCGTCGACGAATTCCGCCGCAAATCCCCCATCTGGGTGGCCACCGAACCCGACACCGTCCTACACCACGCCTACGACACCACCCCCGGACACCGGCCATGACCACCAGCAGCCCAACACCTTTCGGGCAGCGCGCCGCCGAATACCTCGGCTACCAACTCGCCACCCGACCCCACCTACGCCGCACCCTCACCCTCTGGGCGATCACACACCTACTGACCCTCTGCTCCCTCCTCGCCGCACCCCCAGCACTAGCCTCCACCCTGGCCGGCGCGTTGAACTGGACCGCCATCACCGACAGCCACGGTGTACCCGCCGGAGATCTCTACCTCTCCGTGGTCTCCACCAGTGAAGCCATCACCAAAGCCGGCCCTAGCCTTACCGCCAACCCGGCCAGCTGGGCCCAATGGCTAGCCAGCACCGTGACCACCGGTGTCAGTCATCAAACCGTCACAGAACTGCTCCAAGCCCAAGCCGCCTGCTACATCTTCATGATCACCCTGGCATTGTGGCTGCTGCGGTTCGCCATGTCCTCAACCTGGCTGTACTGGCTGGCCACCTGGTTTCGGCCGCTGTTTGACACCATCCGCGCCCTACTAGCCGAACTCTGGGTCTTTCCCAGCTGCCTCGTCCTAGGACTAGCCCTGGGCGCCTACCACACGTTGTGGTACGGCCGCAAAGGCTACGGCGCAGCAATCATGCTGTCCACCTTCGCTATTGGCATCATCGGCATCGCGTTAACCCGTGACCCCCTCACCGAGATGTACAGCGAAAACGGTCTGCTCAACCAAGGCCGCAACCTCGGATTCACCGTCGCCCAAGCACTGTCCAACAACGGCGCCATCACCCCCGGCGGCAGCCCCGCACAACTGGACCACCTCACCAGCCTCATCACCGACGCCACCCTGCGCATGCCACTACAACTCATGAACTTCGGCACACCAATCGACGACATCGGCACCTGCGCCAACGCCTACTCAGCCGCCATCCGCACCGCCGACCCCGCCGCCCCAGCCCACGCCATGGCCACCTGCGGAGCAGGACAAGCCTTCACCTTCGCCCAACACCTAGGCGGAGCAAACCTCGCCCTCGGCCTGGTGTTCGCAGTGCTTGGCCTGATCTTCACCATCTTCGTCTGCTACATCACCTACAGCTACGTCATGGTGTGCTGCGCCGCCTTCGTCAACGCCATCCTCGCAGTCATCGCCGCCGGCCCCGCCATGATCCACGGACACCCACGACGCCGCGCCGCACGCCGCATCCGACTGTTTTTCAAACACGCCGCCCTGGTCTTCGCCTACACCACCTACACCTCCGTCGCCGCACTCATCGTGCTCAAAATGGCCGCCCGCGGCGGCTACGCCGACCAAGTCGGCATGACCCACCCACTAGCCCGACTATTCATGATCGCCCTCGTCTCCGCAGTCGCCATCGGCGTGTTCAGGTGGCTCAAACACGAACTCGGCGACCACACCCAACAAGAACTCACCCACACCATCACCGAACTCACCCACCACAGCCGCCAGGGCTACCAACGCGGCCAACAAACCTACGACCACGCCCGCAACCCCAACCACCAACCCGCCCCGACCCAACACCACCACCCCGACAGCGGGCCCGGCACTGAGAACAACCTCGATCAACCCCTCACCGGCACCCCCGTCACCGGACGACCCCCAAGCGGACGGCCCCCCAGCACAAGCTCCCGATCCCACTCCTCCTCAACGCCTCAACCCTCACCGCTCACCAACCCATCACATACACCGACCAC
>JAIENC010000217.1 GCA_019751635.1 Mycobacteriaceae bacterium | reverse complement strand
AGTGCACCTCGATAATGCGCTCAGCTTCTTGTTGCAGCGACGCGGCGTTGGTGCAGTCCGTGCGGTGCACACTGACCCCGCCACCGCGGGTCACGAACCCCATGATCCGATCTCCAGGCACCGGTGTGCAGCACTTGGCCAGCTTGGTCAAGATACCGGGCGCACCAGGTACCGCAACGCCGGTGTCGTCGGTGCGGCGCTGCCGGCGCGGCATGGTCGCTGGGGTGGACCGCTCAGCGAGTTCCTCTTCGGCTTGATCAATACCGCCCAGCTCGGCGAGTAATCGCTGCACAACATGTTTGGCCGACACATGCCCTTCACCGACGGCGGTGTAGAGCGTCGACACATCGGCGTAATGCAGTTCACGGGCGACCGCCACCATAGATTCGCCATTGACCAAGCGCTGCAAGGGAAGTCCACCGCGACGCACCTCACGAGTGATCGCTTCTTTGCCGTTCTCCAGCGCTTCCTCACGCCGCTCCTTGGCAAACCACTGCCGGATTTTTGTTTTCGCCCGCGGCGAGACGACGAACTGCTGCCAATCTCGCGACGGCCCGGCAGTAGGCGCCTTGGAGGTGAAAACCTCGACAACTTCCCCGTTCTCCAACTTGCGTTCTAGGGCAACCAACCGGCCGTTAACTCGGGCTCCGATACAGCGATGGCCAACCTCGGTGTGCACTGCGTAAGCGAAATCCACCGGCGTCGATCCGGCCGGCAAAGTAATCACATCCCCTTTCGGGGTGAACACGAAAATCTCTTGCACCGCAAGGTCGTAGCGCAATGACTCCAGGAACTCCCCTGGGTCAGCGGCCTCCCGTTGCCAGTCCAGCAGTTGCCGCATCCAAGCCATGTCGTCAATCTCTGCGGCAGTATTTTGATGCGGAACCCCGTTGCGGCCCTTAGCTTCCTTGTAACGCCAATGCGCGGCGATGCCATACTCGGCGGTGCGGTGCATGTCTCGGGTGCGGATCTGCACCTCCAGCGGCTTGCCTTCCGAGCCAATCACCGTGGTGTGCAGCGATTGATACACCCCGTAGCGCGGCTGGGCAATGTAGTCCTTAAACCGGCCCACCATCGGCTGCCACAACGAATGCACCACGCCCACCGCGGCGTAACAATCACGGATCTCGTCACACAGAATGCGGATGCCAACCAGATCGTGGATGTCGTCAAAGTCGCGACCCTTGACGATCATCTTCTGATAAATCGACCAGTAGTGCTTAGGCCTGCCCTCAACTGTCGCCTTGATCTTCGAAGCACTCAGAGTGTTGATAATTTCGGCACGAACTTTAGCCAGATAGATGTCGCGGGATGGTGCCCGGTCAGCCACCAACCGAACGATCTCCTCGTATTTTTTAGGGTGCAGAATCGCGAACGAGAGATCTTCTAGCTCCCACTTGACGCTAGCCATGCCCAAGCGATGCGCTAGGGGCGCAATCACTTCCAATGTCTCGCGGGATTTGCGGGCTTGCTTTTCCGGCGGCAAGAAACGCATGGTGCGCATGTTGTGCAACCGGTCGGCCACTTTGATCACCAGGACCCGTGGGTCACGGGCCATCGCGGTGATCATCTTGCGGATAGTCTCGCCTTCTGCGGCGCTGCCCAGCACCACGCGATCCAGCTTGGTCACTCCGTCGACAAGATGGCCGACCTCATCACCAAACTCTTCAGACAGCGCTTCCAGCGTGTAACCGGTGTCCTCGACGGTGTCATGCAACAGCGCAGCAACCAACGTGGTGGTGTCCATGCCCAGCTCAGCCAGAATGTTGGCGACAGCCAGTGGGTGAGTGATGTAGGGATCTCCGGAACGCCGCAGTTGGCTAGCATGCCGCTCGTTGGCCACTTCGTAGGCCCGTTGCAACAGCGACAGGTCTGCCTTGGGATAGATCTCCCGGTGTACCGCGACCAGCGGTTCGAGTACCGGATTAATGGCGCTGCGCTGCGCAGTGATGCGACGGGCCAGCCGGGCTCGGACCCGCCGCGATGCGCTGCTCGTAGCCTTCAGGGTCGCCGCTGCGGGCTCAGCGGGGGGCTCAGCCGAGACAGGAACCGATGCCGGCTGCGCGGTGAGCTCCTCGTCAGCCATGTCGGTCACCTCCGACATCGAGAATATCGTTGGCGGAGAAGCGGAAAACGAGCCGCTGAGCTACCCACGCTAGGCACAACTCAAGCTGTACACCGGCAGCGGTGCAATCGCGTTTCTTCCGTCAAACCCACGAAGTTCCACCACGACCGCCGCCCGGGCCACCTTAAGCCCGGCGCGCTGAAGTAACCGGCTCGCCGCGCTGAGGGTGCCGCCCAGCGCCATCACATCATCAATGATCACCACACTACGACCCTGCAGGTCTAGGCCCTCAGCCGGAATCTCCATAGCAGCCGGGCCGTATTCGCGGAGGTACTCCTCACCGAGCACCGGCGGCGGTAACTTGCCCTTCTTACGGATGAACAGTGCACCGACACCAAGCCGGGCGGCGACCGCTCCAGCCAGCAGCGCCCCCCGGGATTCAATACCTGCCACCAGGTCAGCACCAGCCGCGATATCGGCCAAGGCGCCAGTCACCACCGTCATCGCATGCGCATCGGCAACCAGCGGGGTGAGATCTTTAAACTGAACTCCTGGCTCGGGGAAATCCGGCACATTGCGGGTGTGCAACGTGATCAGGTCGGCCAGCGTGGCCGCATCGCTGCTGGCCGTCATCGCACCAAGACCCACCGGTCCATATTCCATCCCGCTCCCCATCGAGTCGGATTTCTGCTTACTGCATACATCTTTTTGGATACCAACACCATTCGCTGTTGACGATAGAGCGGAAGCGTAGGCATATCCGACCACAATACTGGGGCACTCTCGGTCAGCAACCGCACCTGTTCTGTGGGAGAGATCGCTACCGCCAGCTGGTTGATGATGCCGTCAATCTGGCTGTTGCGGTAGCCCGACAGGTTGTTGCCGTTGCCGGTATGCAGGGTGTAAGCGTCCATTGCCGACGATCCAGTCGATCCGCTGCCGCTGGCCCCGCCGGTGCTGGCTAAGAGCACATCAACCTGCCCCTCCTGCAGGGCTTGTGGTCCGGCGGTCTCCGAGGCAACCTCAGAGACCGTGATGCCGGCCGGTGCACAGGCCTTGGCGATCACCCCCACCAGAGCGGCAAGCCGGGCGTTGGGTGACCGATAGCCAATCCGTACTGACAGCGGTACAGACCCCAACGCAGCACGGGCAGCAGCCGGATCAGCGCTGATGAACTGCCCACCCGCAGCCGGCCCCTCGGCCTGGCTGAGCGCATCTGTGGCGGTCGGGTCAAGTCGGGAGTTGGCGATCGGCACTCCGACATCATGGGCAATAACGTCACGCGGGGTGCATAACGCAAGCGCGCGACGAGCACCGATCTGCGACAACGGCCCCTGCGGGGCAAAAATCAGCTGCTCAATGCCCGCCGAAGGGAACGTGATGCGCTCATAGTTGTCCGGCGTAACCAACGATCCCGATGATCCCGTGGCGACGTCGACCACATCAACCTTGCGATTATTGACCCGGTCTTGAATATCTGCTTTTTGCGGACGCACAGTAATCCGCTTACTGTTTGCCGCGATACCCCACCACCGGTCGTTGGCCACAAGTACCACAGCACCGTCGTCTAATATCTTCTCGATTTTGTATGGCCCCGACGATGGCAGACGTTTCACATCGGCGCCAGGTTTGAGCTGCCAGATGGTATTCCACACCCGCGCGATGCGTTCGGCCATCGCCGCGTCTGCGTCGGTCAGCGCGCTGGTCACATCAGCGATGTCGACGTGGAGCTCGTCAGCAATGACATGGGCGGGCAACACCGATGTCGCGGTAAAAAGCTGGGTGTAGTCGATGACATTGCGCTCGGGAGCAAACGACACCCGCGCTTTCTTCTGCCCCACCACACATTCGACGGCGGCGATATCCCCATATCCAGCCTGACTGGCGGCGGCAAAGCCGGCGAACCGTCCGGACTGAGCCGCCCAAGCCAGCACCAGATCATCACAGGTCACCGGCTTTCCGTCGGAGTACACCGCGTTATCGTCAATCTGATAATCGAGTACCAGCGGTGCGCCGCCAACCACCGAGATTGTTCCGAAATCATGGTCACCAACCACCTGACCATCCGGACCGTGATAACCGAAACCGGTGAGCGTACGAGCAAAAGCCTGCGCCCCAGCGGAGGCCGCACCGCTAATGGTGTTGGTGTTGTACGTGGTGAGCGCGCCGTCAACCACATACTCGATGTGATCGACCGTGCCAGCAGAACATCCCGGCACGCTCGCCAGCAGGATCCCCACCAACGCCACCAGGTTGGCGCACGTCTTGGCCCGCCAAGCCGCCATCGCCAGAGCTACCGCTGGCCGGCGTTTCGCTTGCCGGTTGGCCTCCCACGGCGCCGGGTGCCCGAACGTACCGGTCGGACACCCGGCGCCGGCTTGTTAGCCACCACCGGCGAGTCCGCCCCGGCCGCAACGTCGCGAGCAGAGCGCACCGAGCTGGTTGAGTTGGCTAACTCGGTGGGATCAGAGTCGGGCACCTGATTGCGCCGCCGATGCACCCTACGGGTGTGGCTACGCACCAGCTCGGTGCGTTCGCGCAGACTAACCAGCAACGGAGTAGCGAAGAAAATCGACGAATACGTACCAACCAGAATGCCGATCAGCTGGACTAGCGCAAGATCTTTGAGAGTACCCACGCCCAGCAGCCACACCGCCACCACCAGCAAAGCAATCACGGGCAACACCGAGATCAGACTGGTGTTGATCGAGCGCATGAAAGTCTGGTTGATCGCCAAATTAGCCTGCTCAGCGAACGTGCGGCGGGTGGTGTGCTGAAAACCGTGGGTGTTCTCCTCGACCTTGTCAAACACGATGACCGTGTCATAGAGGGAGAAACCGAGAATGGTCAACAAGCCGATCACCGTGGCCGGGGTGACCTCAAAACCAACCAGCGAATACACCCCGGCGGTAACGGTCACGTCGAAAAACATGGCCGCTAGCGCAGAAACGGCCATATAGCGTTCGTAGCGCACCGCGATATAGAGGCCGACCAGCACCAAGAACACCACCAGGGCGATAACCGCCTTCTTGGTGATCTGACCACCCCAGGAAGCCGATACCGCCGAGTCGCTGATGGCCTGCTTACTGGGTTTGCCGTCGGCGCCAATCGGCTTGAAGGCCTCAAACAGCGCGTTGCGCAGCTTGCTGGCCTGCTCATTAGAGAGCGTTTCAGCACGAATCTGCACCGTCGACGCCGACCCCTTGCCGACAATCACCACCGACTCGGGATCAACCTCCAGCGTGTGCCGGAAGGCGTCGGTCACCTGGGCAACTTGGGCATCCCCGCGAGGCATCGATACGGTGGTACCGCCTTTGAAGTCGATGCCGAAGGTGAATCCACGCGTCAGGATGCTTACCAGCGCGATCGCGACGATTACCGCGCTAATGCCGTACCACAGCCGGCGCCGCCCAACTACCTCGAACGCACCGGTGCCGGTGTAGAGACGGTTGAAAAAATGATGTTGCGCTAGCGGCGGGGCAGCCAGATCATTGTCGAGGGCTAGATCAACGTTTGCTTCGGAAGCCATCTCGCTATCCCTGTCCTAGCTGGGCCATCGCACGCCGCTCGCGGGCAACCCGTTGAACCGCACCCAAACCATTGAACGACGGCTTAGCAAACGTTGCCGATTTGGACGCCAGAAATACCAGCGGCCAGGTCACTAAAAACACCACGACCGTGTCCAACATCGTGGTCAGCCCCAAGGTGAACGCAAATCCCCTGACCTGACCGATCGCCAAGAAATACAGCACCGCCGCAGCCAAGAATGTGACGGCATTGCCTGACAAAATCGTTTTGCGGGCACGTGCCCAGCCGCGCGGAACCGCTGACCGGAATGACCGGCCTTCACGGATCTCATCTTTGATGCGTTCGAAGAACACCACAAACGAATCAACAGTAGTGCCGATCCCGATAATCAGACCCGCGATGCCGGCAAGGTCCAGGGTGTAGTTGATATACCGGCCTAAAAGCACCAAAGCAGCGAAAACCATTGCCCCCGAAGAAATCAACGACAATGCGGTGAGCACACCTAGCGCACGGTAGTACAGCAGCGAGTACACCAGTACCAAGAGCAGACCGATCCCACCAGCTACCAAGCCGGCCCGCAACGACGTCAATCCCAAGGTGGCAGAGACAGTTTCAGCTTGCGATGACTCAAACGACAACGGCAGGGAACCGTATTTCAAGATATTGGCCAGCTGCCGGGCTGACGCCGAGGTGAACGCGGGATTCCCGCCACTGATTTGAGTCCGGCCACCGGGGATTGCTTCCCGGATTTGCGGTGCACTGACCACCTGGGAGTCCAAGGTGAAGGCGGTCTGGCTGCCGACATGGGCAGCGGTGTAATCAGCCCAGGTAGTTGCCGCCGGGCCCTTGAACTGCACGTCCACCACATAGGCGCCGGAGCGTTGATCAAGATCAGATGTGGCGTTTTGGATTTGGTCACCGCTGATGATCGACGGCGCCAGTAGATACGCAGTCTGATGATCCGTAGAGCAGGTCACCAGGGGCAAGTTCGGATCATCGTTGCCGGCAAGGATGTCTTCTTTGTCGCAGCGGGAGGCTTGATACTGCAGGGCAAGCCACTGAACGCCCTGCTTGGTGCTCTGCCGCAGCTTCTTCTCCGAAGCGATACGTTCGGCGAGATCTTTTCGCGGGTCCGGCGGCGCCGGCTGCGGGTCCAACGGCGCAGGCTGTGGGTCCGCCGGGCCCGGCTGCGGGTCCAACGGGTAAGGCCGTGGCTGGGGCGGCGGCGGCGCTTCCGGAGCCAGCGGCGGTTGGCCAGCCGGCGGCGCTTCGCGCGGCTGCTGCTGCGGCTGTTCAGCATCCGGCGGCGGAGCCGCTTGCACCGGTATCGCGTGGATAACCGGTCGGATATACAGCCGGGCCGTCTGCCCGAGGCTACGCGCTTCATTGCCGTCATTACCGGGCACCGTGATCACCAGGTTGTCCCCATCGACCACAACTTCTGAGCCCGAAACCCCCAACCCGTTGACCCGGGCGCTGATGATCTGCTGGGCTTCCGACAAGGCTTCCCGGGTAGGAGCCGAACCGTCGGGCGTGCGTGCAGTTAAGGTGACGCGAGTCCCGCCCTGCAAGTCGATGCCGAGTTTGGGGGCAACTCGCTTGTCACCGGTCAGACAGACCAGCAGATAGACGCCGACGAGCAAGACCGCAAACGCTGACAAATAGCGGGCAGGATGCACGGGCGCCGACGACGATCCCACGTTGTTTGGTTCTCCTCGAGAATCGATCTGTACCGGTAGAGCCTAAAGCCGCCAGCTCACAGGTCGGTGCTAGCACTGCTGGGGCCACTGGCCGGCGCCGATTGGGTGAGTTCATCCAATGACGTATCCGTGCCATCACGATCGTCGCTGTCGAGGTCTGGGTCGATTCGATCCCGGACCGCCAGCTTCATCCAGGTTGTGACCACCCCAGGCGCGATCTGCAGATCAACGGTGTCATCGGTGATCTCAACAATGGTGGCCTGCAGGCCGGACGTGGTGTGCACCCGGTCGCCTACCTCCAGCGATTCGTGGAGGTCGAGCGTGGCTTGCATGGCGCGCCGCTGCCGACGGGATGCGAAATACATGAACGCACCCATGACGATCAGAAACGGTAAAAACAAGACCAGATTTTCCATGTCGCGCGCCTATCTTTGGGTAGTTTGCAGAGCCCGTAGGGATGGCTTGTGCCCTTTAGTCTGGCAGCTGTCGGTCTGAACCCATCAACGTGTCGATAGGCTGTAGCCGCGACGTGACCCCCGCGCCGCGCTAAAGCAGTAAGGAGCAGCGGTGCCCAGCCTCGAGCAGAGTCGGCTCATCCGCACGGAAATCCCCGGCCCCACGTCGGTGAAACTGTCCCTGCGCCGGACCTCATCGGTGGCGCGAGGAGTTGGCAGCACCATGCCGGTGTACGTCGCGCGAGCCAGCGACGGCATCCTCGAAGACGTCGACGGCAACCGGTTCATCGACTTGGGTTCCGGTATCGCGGTGACCACCATCGGCAACTCCGCTCCCCGCGTCGTCGAAGCGGTACGCGCCCAAGCTGGTGATTTTACCCACACCTCATTCATGGTGACCCCGTACGAGGAGTACGTCGCCGTCGCCGAACAGCTCAACCGGATCACCCCAGGTTCGGGGGAAAAACGGTCGGTGCTGTTCAACTCCGGCGCAGAAGCCGTCGAAAACGCCGTCAAGATCGCCCGCCATCACACCGGAAAATCCGCTGTCGTGGCATTCGACCACGCATATCATGGTCGTACTAACCTGACGATGGCCCTGACCGCGAAATCCATGCCCTACAAAAGCGGCTTCGGGTCGTTCACTCCAGACATCTACCGTGCCCCGTTGTCATACCCGTACCGGGATGGGCTGCTCGACAAATCTTTAGCCACTGACGGTGAACGCGCGGCCGCCCGCACCATCGACATGATCACGAGCCAGGTTGGCTCCGCCAATCTGGCGGCACTCATCATCGAACCAATTCAGGGCGAAGGCGGTTTCATTGTCCCTGCGGAAGGCTTTCTGCCGACCCTGCTGGAGTGGTGCCGCAAAAACAGTGTGGTGTTCATCGCCGACGAGGTGCAAAGCGGATTCGCCCGCACTGGAGCGATGTTCGCCTGCGAACACGAAGGCATCGAGCCCGATCTGATCTGCATCGCCAAGGGCATCGCCGACGGACTGCCGTTGTCGGCGGTGACCGGCCGCGCCGAGATCATGGATTCGCCCCATGTCGGCGGCCTCGGCGGCACCTACGGGGGTAACCCGCTGGCCTGCGTGGCGGCGTTGGCAACTATCGAAACCATCGAATCCGATGGGCTGATCGCCCGAGCACAGCAGATCGAACGCTTACTCAAGAGCCGGCTGATGCGGCTGCAGTCCGATGACGATCGGATCGGCGACGTGCGTGGCCGTGGCGCAATGATCGCTTGTGAACTGGTGAAATCGGGTACCGCCGACCCCGACTCCGCGCTGACCGCAAAACTGGCCGCCGCCTGCCATGCCGCTGGCGTCATCGTGCTGACGTGCGGAACGTTCGGAAACGTCATCCGGTTACTGCCAGCACTGACCATCAGCGACGAACTGCTGCTCGAAGGCCTCGAGGTGATCGCCCAAGCGCTGGCAGACGCGTAGAGCATTACCCGGCGCGGCCACGCTCCAGTGAGTTTTCTCACTGGAGCGTGTGAATGGGCAAGGCTTCCTGGATACAGTTGGCTGTTGCGTATCGCAACACATACGGATGCAACCGCACGTCGCCAAGCTTTGGCGTTTGCCTGCCAGAAGGTGCTGCCATGTCGAGTACTACCCGTGAGCAGCGTCTTGAGCGCCGCATCGCCGATCTCTACGCTCACGATCCTCAGTTCGCCGCCGCCGCGGCCAGCCCCACTGTCACCACCGCGGCGGCACAACCTGGGTTGCGGTTGCCGCAGATAGTCGCAACTGTGCTGGAGGGGTACGCCGATCGACCCGCACTCGGTCAACGTGTTGTCCGATTCAGGCAAGATCCCATCACCGGCCGCACATCCAGGGAGTTGCTGCCCGCGTTCCAGACCATCACCTATGGCGAACTTTGGGCACGCGCCAGCGCGCTCGCCGGCGCTTTGAGCTGGTCCGACCCGTCGGCGGTGCCGCCGATCCAGGCCAGGGATCGAGTCGGGATTCTCGGCTTCAGCAGCATCGATTACACCGTGATTGAGTTGGCGTTGATTCGGGTCAGCGCCGTCTGTGTCCCACTCCAGACCAGCGCGTCGCACACTCAGCTGCAACCAATCCTCAGCGAAACCCAGCCCCAGGCGATCTTTGTCAGCGTCGACAATCTCCAGGACGCCGTCGACCTGATCCGTACCGGTCATGCGCCGACTCGGCTGGTGGTCTTCGACTACCACCCCCACGTTGACGACCAACACGACATAGTCGAAGCTGCCCAAGCTCAGTTGGCGGCAGCCGGTATCCCGATAGTGCTCGAGACGCTGACGCAACTGCTGGAACAGGGCAAGACGCTGCCGGCTCCCCCACTCGTGGCCGCCGACGACGCAGACGATACCCAAGACGAGTTAGCGTTGCTGCTCTATACCTCGGGCAGCACCGGCGCGCCCAAGGGCGCGATATATCCCGAGAGCCATGTCGCCAATTTCTGGGTTCGCAAAAACGACGACAACTTCTTTACCCAAAACGGTGAACCCGCAATCACCCTGAGTTTCATGCCGATGAGCCACCTGTTGGGACGCGGCACCCTATTCGGCACCCTGAGCAGGGGCGGCACAACATATTTTGCTGCCACAAGTGATCTGTCGACGTTCTTAGACGACCTGGCTTTAGTGCGGCCCACTGAGATGAATTTTGTGCCCAGAGTCTGGGAGATGCTCTTCGAGGAGTTCCATAACAGACTGGATCGGGCCGCATCCGAGGCGCAATTGCTTACCGAACTCCGCGAGCAGCTGCTCGGTGGGCGATGCGTCCGGGCGATGACCGGCTCAGCACCCATCTCCGCCGAGATCAGGACCTGGGTCGAATCCTTGCTCGACATGCACTTAGTGGAAGGCTACGGATCCACCGAAGCCGGGGTGGTTATCATCGACGGTCAGGTGCAGCGCCCGCACGTGACCGACTACAAGCTGGTCGATGTGCCAGAACTGGGCTACTTCGGCACCGACCAACCGCATCCGCGAGGCGAGCTGCTCGTGAAGACCGAGGGCCTGTTCCCGGGCTACTACCAACGCCCCGAGGTTAACGCCGAGGTGTTTGACGCCGACGGCTATTACCGCACCGGCGACGTGGTGGCCGAGGTCGGTCCCGATCAGGTGGTTTATCTGGACCGGCGCAACAATGTGGTAAAGCTGGCGCAAGGTGAATTCGTCACCCTGGCGAACCTGGAAGCGGTCTTCAGCAGCAGCCCGCTCATCCGGCAAATCTACCTCTACGGCGATAGCACGCGCGCGTATCTGCTGGCCGTTGTGGTGCCCACCGACAAGGCACTGGCACGCTGGCCGCTGCCCGAACTCAAACCGCTGATCAACCAATCCCTGCAAGACATCGCCAAATCCGCCGGACTACAGTCCTATGAAATCCCGCGCGACTTTGTCATCGAGACCGAGTCATTCACTTTGGAGAATGGTCTATTAACCGGCATCCGTAAGCTCGCCCGGCCGAAACTCAAGCAGCGGTACGGCGATCGCCTCAACCAGCTTTACGCCGAGCTGGCTCGCACCCGCTCAGCGGAACTGCACGCCCTCCGTCATAGTTGTCGTGACCTGCCGGTATTAGAGACGGTCAGCCGCGCCGCGGCCGCCATGCTGGGCGCGACGGCCAGTGATCTGACCGCAACTGTGGGTCCGGACGCTCACTTCACCGACCTAGGCGGTGACTCCCTGTCGGCGTTGACCTTTGCCAACTTGCTGCATGAGCTCCTCGATGTCGAGGTGCCAGTAAACGTTATTGTCAGCCCAGCAAACGATTTGCGGGCCATCGCCGACTACATCACCAACCGGATCGAGAGCAGCCATGACGGTGGCCCCCCGCGGGCGACTTTCGCCGAGGTGCATGGTGCGCATGCCAACGAAATTCACGCCAGCGATCTGCGGTTGGACAAATTCCTCGACGCCGCGACGCTGGCCGGCGCCGCACGATTGGCCGATCCGAGCCCTCAAATCCGTACGGTCCTGCTCACCGGAGTGACCGGTTTCTTGGGCCGCTACCTGATGCTCGAATGGCTAGAACGGCTAGCCCCGGTTGACGGCAGGCTGATCTGTCTGGTGCGAGCTAAGTCTAACCCGGACGCCCAGCATCGACTCGATCAGACATTCGATAGCGGCGACCCAGAACTGCTACAGCACTACCACGAGCTAGCTGCAGGACATCACGAAGTGCTCGCCGCTGATTTGAGCGAGGCCAATCTTGGCCTGGATCCACAGACCTGGCAACGCTTGGCCGATACCGTCGACCTGATTGTGCATCCAGCGGCGTTAGTCAACCACGTGCTGCCCTATAGCGAGCTGTTTGGTCCCAACGTCGTCGGCACGGCCGAGCTTATCCGGATCGCGCTCACTTCCCGACGTAAGCCATTCATCTACTTATCCACGGTCGGCGTGGGTGACCAGATTAAACCCGGCGAGTTCACCGAAGACGCCGATATCCGGATAGCCAGCCCGCGCCGCACAGTCGACGCCAGTACCGCCAGCTATGCCAACGGTTACGCCAACAGCAAGTGGGCCGGGGAGGTACTACTCCGGGCGGCCAACGACATGTGTGGCCTGCCGGTAGCGGTGTTTCGTTGCGACATGATCCTGGCCGATACCACCTATCGTGGCCAGCTCAATCTGCCGGATATGTTTACTCGGCTGATGTTGAGTCTGGTGGCTACTGGCCTTGCCCCCGGCTCCTTCTACGAACGAGCCGCCGACGGCAGTCGGCAACCCGCACATTACGACGGACTGCCGGTGGAATTCGTAGCCGAGGCGGTGTCAACATTGGGAACTCAGCTTAGTGACGAGTTCTGCACCTACCACGTGATGAACCCGCACGATGACGGCATCGGGCTCGACGAATTCGTGGACTGGCTGATCGAGGCGGGCTACCCGATCCAACGGATTGCCGACTATCAGCAATGGTTGCAGCGGTTCGAGGCAGCCATCCAGGCCCTACCGGATGCGCAGCGCCGCTACTCACTGCTGCCGTTGTTGCACAACTATCGCAAGCCGGCCACCCCGGTCTGCGGGGCGCTGGCGCCAACCAATCGGTTCCGAGCAGCGATCCAGGACGCCAAGATCAGCCCCGACAAAGACATTCCGCATATCTCCGCGCCGATCATCGTCAAATACGCCACCGATCTGCAGCTGCTCGGATTGCTCTGAGCCGAACCAGGGCGACTCCCGGCGGTTAGTCAAACAGGCTGGGCACCCCGCCAAATCCGGCCATCCCGGCCGGCACCGTCATCCCTAAATGCGCCCAAGCTCGCGGGGTGGCAATACGGCCTCGCGGAGTGCGGATAATCATGCCCGCGCGCACCAGAAACGGCTCGCATACTTCTTCCACAGTGGCGGCCTCCTCCCCCACCGCCACCGCCAGTGTCGACACCCCAACCGGACCACCACCGAAACTACGCGTCAGGGCCGACAACACCGCCCGGTCCAATCTGTCCAAGCCTAATTCGTCGACTTCGTAAACTTGCAATGCCGCCTTGGCGATATCGCGGGTGATGACGCCATCCGCACGGACCTCGGCGAAATCCCGCACCCGGCGCAGCAAGCGATTGGCGATCCGCGGGGTTCCTCGGGAGCGCCGAGCCACCTCCGCGCCGGCTTCAGCGCCCAGCTGAACTCCTAAGATTCCGGCCGAACGGGCCAAGACGAGCTCCAGCTCAGCGGGCTCGTAGAAGTCCATGTGGGCGGTGAAACCAAATCTATCGCGCAGCGGGCCGGTCAACGCACCGGAACGAGTAGTGGCCCCTACCAAGGTGAACGGCGCGACATCCAAGGGAATTGACGTCGCCCCAGGACCTTTACCGACAACGACGTCCACCCGAAAATCTTCCATCGCCAAATAAAGCATCTCTTCAGCGGGCCGGGCGATGCGGTGGATTTCATCGATGAACAACACGTCATGCTCCACCAGGTTGGACAGCATCGCGGCCAGATCTCCGGCACGCTCCAGCGCCGGCCCAGAAGTCACCCGCAAGGCCGATCCCAGTTCGCTGGCGATGATCATCGCCAGCGATGTTTTGCCTAATCCCGGAGGGCCGGATAACAAAACGTGATCCGGTGTGCTGCCGCGCTTTTTAGCGCCCTGAATAACCAGCTTCAACTGTTCGCATACTCGCGGCTGGCCAATGAACTCTCCCAACGAGCGAGGCCGCAAGCTCGCATCAATATCGCCTTCCCCGACGGTCAGCGCAGCCGAAACTTCACGCTCCTCCTCGGTGTCCTCATCATCACGGCTCACCGAGCCTTCCCCAGCAGAGAGAGTGCGGCCCGCAGCACACCGGAGGTGGTCGCCGCCGCCGCATTGTCATCACTGGCCAATACTTTGTCGGTGGCTTCCTGGGCCTGCTTGGCGGCAAAACCAAGACCAATCAAGGCATCCACGACCGGGCCGCGCACGGCATGACCATGGGGCGCGGCAGTGTCGGCGGAATAGGCAAGGCCGGCTAGGCTAACTTTCTCCCGCAGTTCCAGCACCATCCGCTCGGCACCGCGCTTGCCGATACCCGGTACTCGGGTCAGCGCGGCCACATTGCCTTCAGCTAGGGCCTGGCATAACGCCGACGCGTCGTGCACGGCTAACGTCGCCATGGCGAGCCGCGGCCCTACCCCGGAGACCGATAGCAACATCAAAAACAGGTCGCGGTTAGCGCCATCGAGGAAACCGTACAACGTCATCGAATCTTCGCGCACGATCATCGCGGTGACCAACCGCGCCTTACTGCCCGGACGCAACGTGGCCAACGTGGCAGGGGTCGCGTTCACCCGGTAACCGATGCCGGTAGCCTCAATAACCACGTGATCGAGCGCTACCTCAAGCACCTCACCGCTGACCGAGGCGATCATCGTGCCCCGCTAGCTTGCGCTGGGTAACGGCGTTGCCGCCGAGCCACTTGGGCTTCGGCCCGCGCTTGGGCTTCGGCCATCCGGGCAATCATAGGGGCGCGCCAGCAATGGCAGATTGCTAGGGCCAATGCGTCGGCAGCGTCGGCAGGAGTCGGTTTTGCGCGCAAGGCAAGGATTTTCGTGACCATCGTGGTGACCTGAGCCTTGTCGGCACCACCGTTTCCCGTGACTGCGGCCTTCACCTCAGTTGGGGTGTGAAAATGCACGTCAATACCGCGTTTAGCCGCCGCCAACGCCACCACGCCACCGGCTTGCGCAGTACCCATCACGGTCGACACGTTGAGCTGCGAGAAGACACGTTCGATCGCCAGGACGTCGGGGCGATGGGTGTCCAACCAATGCTCGACGGCATCACTGATAGCGAGCAGCCGACGCGAGAGCGGCAGATCCGAGGCGGTACGCACCACATCGACATCCAGGGCAGTAATCCGCCGACCGCTACCACCTTCCACCAGCGACAGCCCACACCGCGTCAAACCCGGATCGACCCCCATAACCCGCACCACATGCTCCTTCGCCAAAACTCACCCAATACCGAACAATTGTTCGATACCTTAGCGGGTAAAGCCGGCAACCGCGAGCGGGACACTCACACGCCCCGATCACTCCTCCTCGAGCGCCGCCAACACCTCGTCAGGCACGTCGACATTGGTCCACACATTTTGCACATCGTCGCCTTCCTCCAAGGCATCAATGAGCTTGAACACCTTGCGGGCCACGTCCAGGTCAGCCGGCACGCTGACCGACGGTTGAAAACTGGCTTCCGCCGACTCGTAGTCGATTCCGGCATCCCGCAAGGCGCTGCGCACGGCGACCAGATCACTGGGCTCAGAAATGATCTCGAAGCTGTCGCCAAGATCGTTGACTTCCTCGGCTCCGGCATCGAGCACAGCCATCAACACTTCGTCTTCGGTCAGGCCGTTCTTCTCGCACGTCACCACACCCTTGCGAGAGAATAAGTAGGCCACCGACCCCGGATCAGCCATGGCCCCGCCGTTGCGAGTCATTGCTACCCGAACCTCACTGGCGGCCCGGTTGCGATTGTCGGTCAGACACTCAATCAGCACCGCTACCCCATTCGGGCCATAGCCCTCGTAGGTGACGGTTTGCCAGTCGGCGCCGCCAGCCTCTTCACCCGCGCCGCGTTTCCGGGCCCGCTCAATATTGTCGCTGGGCACCGAACTTTTCTTCGCCTTAAGAATCGCGTCATACAAGGTCGGATTGCCCGCAGGATCACCACCACCGACACGGGCCGCAACTTCGATGTTCTTAATCAGGCGGGCGAACATCTTGCCGCGACGAGCGTCGACGACAGCTTTCTTGTGCTTGGTGGTGGCCCACTTGGAATGGCCGCTCATCGCCGTCCTATCTCAATTTTTCGGATAATTGTTCCGAGCCGATGCCCGTGGCCGATAAGCCCCAGCAAGTCTACGTGGGTTCTCCCTAGCAGCGGCCGTTGACAATATCAACAAACAGCCGGTGCACACGGCGGTCACCGGTCATCTCCGGATGGAAGGCCGTGGCTAGCACCGAACCGTGTCGCACCGCAACAATATGATCGGAAGCTCGAGCCAGCACCTGCACGTCATCGCCCACCCGTTCCACCCAGGGCGCACGAATAAACACCGCACGCATCGAGCCGTCAAGACCGGCAAACGCCACGTCGGCCTCGAATGAGTCGACTTGACGCCCAAATGCGTTGCGCCGCACAGTCATATCGATTCCCCCTAGTGGAATCGCTTGACGATCTGGGGCGCCAAGTGCACCCGCATCCAAAATTTCGCTCGCCAGCATGACCATCCCGGCGCACGCCCCATAGGCCGGGAGCCCCTCAGCTAGCCGCGTTCGCAGCGGCTCTAACAGATCGAACTCACGCAACAGATGGCTGATGGCGGTGGATTCACCACCCGGGATGACCAGGGCGTCCACCACCTCCAACTCCGCGCGACGGCGCACCAAGATCGGGTCGGCGCCGGCTGCGCGTAGGGCCGCGAGATGTTCTCTGGTGTCTCCCTGCAGGGCCAACACACCGATTCGGGGCTCGGCCATGTCTAGACCGATCCGGGCTGGTAGTCGCTTGGGTAACGGGTCAGCCCTTCTTGCATGACCGCGGCCACCATCGCTCCAGATCGGTCAAAAATCTTGCCCTGGGTCAACGCACGGCCGGCACCGGCCGACGGTGACGACTGGTCATAGAGCAGCCACTCATCGGCCCGAAACGGCCGTAAAAACCACAGCGCATGATCCAGTGATGCAACCTGCAGCAGATCTTGTTCATCCGGGTGAATCGACCACGCCGTGCCCAGCAAGGTCAGATCACTCATGTAGGCCAACGCGCAGATATGCAGCACTGGGTCATCGGGCAGCGGCTCGCGACGGCGGAACCAGACTTGCTGTCGAGCTACCCGGCCGGGAAAAGCAGGCACCTCATCACGCGGCACCCTCCGCAGATCCCATTCCCGAAACATTTTGAAACCCTCATCATCAATTGCCTTCATGCCGGCAATATCAGGCAGATTCTCTGGCTCGGGCGCCGACGGCATCGCGTCCTGGTGCTCAATACCTTCCTGTGCAGTCTGAAACGACGCCGATATCTGAAAGATTGTTTCACCGTGTTGCACGGCGCTGACCCTCCTGGTGCAAAACGAGCTGCCGTCGCGTACTCGATCTACCAGATAAACCGTGGGCGCCTTGGCATCTCCGGAGCGCAGAAAATACCCGTGCAACGAATGAACCTGATACCGCGGATCCACCGTGCGCACCGCCGACACCAGCGATTGGCCAGCAACGTGCCCCCCAAAGGTGCGCTGCCAATTATCGGAGTCCGGGCTAAACACCCGGCCACGATAGATGTTGACCTCGAGTTGCTCGAGATCAAGGATCTCTTCGATCGCCACAGGTGAGCGTCTACCAGCCGCGCTGGGCAAGCCGGTGACTAACCGCCAACTCTTCCACGTTGATGCCCACCATCGGCTCACCCAGCCCACGCGAGACCCGAGCCAGCACATCAGGGTCGTCATAGAAGGTGACGGCCTTGACAATGGCTGCGGCCCGTTGCGCGGGATCGCCCGACTTGAAGATCCCCGAGCCGACGAAAACGCCTTCGGCACCGAGCTGCATCATCATCGCGGCATCGGCTGGGGTGGCAATACCGCCGGCGGTAAACAGCGTCACGGGCAGTTTGCCGGCCCGGGCCACCTCGGCAACAAGTTCATAGGGCGCCGCCAGTTCTTTGGCTGCCACATACAGCTCATCCTCGGGCAGCGAGGTCAGCCGACGAATCTCACCACCAATTGCCCGCATATGGGTGGTGGCGTTGGAGACATCACCGGTACCGGCCTCTCCTTTAGAGCGGATCATCGCCGCGCCCTCGCCGATCCGACGCAATGCCTCACCCAAGTTGGTTGCGCCGCACACGAACGGCACCGTGAACTTCCATTTATCGATGTGGTGAGCGTAATCAGCCGGGGTCAGCACCTCGGACTCGTCGATGTAGTCGACACCGAGGCTCTGCAGGATCTGCGCCTCAACGAAGTGACCAATGCGCGCCTTGGCCATCACCGGGATCGTGACCGCGGCGATGATGCCCTCGATCATGTCCGGGTCGCTCATTCGGGAAACCCCACCCTGAGCACGAATGTCAGCCGGTACTCGTTCCAGCGCCATCACCGCGACCGCACCGGCACCCTCGGCGATCCGGGCCTGCTCTGGGGTAACCACGTCCATGATGACGCCGCCCTTGAGCATCTCCGCCATGCCGCGTTTCACCATGGCTGTTCCGGTCTGGCTCGTTGCCGAGTTGACCGGCTGGACCTTGCCTGTCAAGTCCTGATTCGACGCTGTCTGTTGCGATGGGGCCTCGGTTGACTGGGCGGTGACGTCCACTGGCTCTAGCACTCCTTTACTTCCGCGCTCTTCTGCTGCGATGCGCTGCCAGTCTAAAGCGTGGCACAAGGCTCCGGAGCGTGTTGCAGATGCCGGGTCATTCGCCACGGCGCAGACGACAATTCGGGACTCCTGTTTAGCGGAAACGCACCGAATCAACCCGGGATTGTCATAGAGTTTTTGCTACCAAACTGCTCGCTGGTCGCAGACAAAAAGACCATGTAGAGAGGTTGCGCTAGTACAGACTAGATCAAACCGAGATAACACTGAGATAGCTGAGGTAATTGGGGCAGTTGAGGTGTACGGGGTGGACGAGATGGACAAGACAGAAATGCAATGACGCATTTCGCTGTGTTGGCGCCTGAGGTCAATTCGGCCCGCATCTATACCGGCGCGGGCCCGGGACCCATGTTGGCAGCGGCGGCAGCGTGGGATCAACTAGGCGTCGAGCTAGCGGCCACAGCGACGTCATTCAACTCGGCAGTCACTGGACTGACTGCCGAGTTCTGGCAGGGCTCTGCTTCGATGGCAATGGCCTATGCGGCCGCCCCCTACGCGGCGTGGTTAAGCGCAGCGGGCGCTCAAGCCGAACACACAGCCAGCCAGCTCCGGGCAGCAGCCACTACCTTCGAGGCCGCTCAGGCAGCAACCGTGCATCCGGCGGTTGTGGCCGCAAATCGGATTCGGCTCAATGCCCTGATTGCCACCAACCTGTTGGGGCAGAACACCCCGGCGGTTGCCGCCACCGAGGCGGTCTATGACCAGCTGTGGGCCCAAGACGTCACCGCGATGGCGGGATACCACAACGGCATATCGGCCATCGCGGCAGGTTTGTCTTCCTGGCAAGAATCGCTGCAGAACCTGCAAGGCCCCATCGATAACGCCATCGCCAGCCTGGGGCTACAGGGCAACAACATCGGCTACGGCAACGCCGGCACCTTCGGCATTGGCCTATGGAACACCGGCGACCACAACATCGGTATCGCCAACACCGGAACCGGCAACATCGGCATCGGCAACACCGGCAACGGCAACTTCGGTATCGGCAACACCGGTGACCGAAACATCGGCTACTTCAATGCGGGAAACTGGAATGTTGGCTTCGCTAACACCGGTAACTGGAACTACGGCTTCGGTAACCCCGGCAACGGAAACGTCGGACTGCTCCTCACCAACGAACGCGAGGTTGGTATTGGCGGTTTGGCAACAACAGTGCTGATCATGGGCGGTACCGGCTTAAACCCGATACCTGCGCCCACCCACGTGTCACAGATTGAGCAGCTCTTCGTCACTCCGGAGTACCCAGGATATAACTCGGCGTTTCTGGTAACGCCCTCAAAATTGTTTCCCTACACCGGTCTGCACAGTTTGACCTTCGACGCATCGGTCAATCAAGGCTTAAACCTGCTTAACACCCAGATCATGACAGAACTTGCCGCCGGCAATCACACTGTCGTCCTCGGCTATTCACAGAGTGCCACCATAGCCACCTTGGAGCAGGGTTATCTCATGTCGCTGCCGATCGACCAACGCCCCCTGGTCGACCAGCTGTCTTTCATCCTCTTAGGCAATCCGAGCCGCCCGAACGGGGGTTTCTTGTCACGGCTTGCCGGTACCTACATCGAGCGGATTGGGTTTACCTTCTACGGCGCGAACCCCTACAGCCTCTATCCGACCACCGATTACGCGATTGAGTACGACGGAGTCAGCGACTTTCCGCAGTATCTGCTCAATCCCTTCGCAACCACCAATGCCTTTGCCGGCATGTTCTTCCGGCACCCCACTTACTCGAGCCTGACCGCCAGCCAGATCGCTTCGGGGATAGTGCAACCCGTCTCCCCCTCGGACACCACCAGCACCTACCTCTTGATTCCCAGCGATAATCTGCCTCTGCTGGACCCCATCCGGTGGATTCCTTTTGTCGGCAATCCAGTCGCGGACTTGGTCCAGCCGAGCCTCAAAGTGCTGGTCGACTTGGGCTACGACCGAACCGCGTATCAGGATGTGCCCACCTCGTTCTCGTTGGGAGTGGCGCCGCCCGATACCGATTGGACCGCCGTTACTACCGCACTACAGCAGGGGGCACTGCAAGGTATTCGCGATGCAACAGATGCCCTGGCCTTACCGCCGCCGCTGGGCTTGGGAATTACTCTTCGCTAAGACAGTCGCCATGCGCCAAGCCACGAGACCGCTCGGCGATTTCGAAATAGGTTGGCAGCGCAGCGGTTCCGCCGAGCCGTAGCAGCTGTACAGTCGGCCTTTCACCCAAAGCCAGCGTGTCGCGAACCGCATCATTGTGGAAGCGGCGGGCGAGCAATACTCGCGCTTCGGCATCGGCCAACTCGGCAACAAGTGCCGCGGGCAAGATGTGGGGATCCACCAGGGCTAGCGCAGCCGACAACTCGTTTTCACACCTCTCCCGCTCATGCCGAGGTGCACGCTCCGCCCTGTCAGCCAACGCGGTTAACCGCGTGCTTGCTACGCTAGGAAGCGCTATCCCCGTGGCCGCCACGTTATGGTCAGCGATCGCCGCCGCAACGGCCCGGGCTACCACTGCTCGGCGGGCTAATGCCGCATCTAGCGCCTGCCACGACAGGTCATAGCGGACGTGCAACCGATCGAGCCGGTTTGCCGTCTGATAGACCCAGGAACCAAACACCAGCAGCACAAGAACCGCAACCAAGACCGCGGCCGTGATGGCCACCACTGCGCTGGGTATCAACTGGCCACCGCGACCTTGCCGCCGGAAGCGGTGACCGTCTCATACACCCGAATAACCTGCTCGGCAACCACCGACCAGTCGAAGCGGCGCACCGCCCGAGCGCCCTCGACGATATAGCGCTCCCGTAAGTCGTGGTCCTCCAGCACCTTAACCAAGGCACCCGCCAGCGCGGCGCTGTCCTCAACGCCAACCAAGCAGCCGACCTGCCCATCACCGAGCACTCGTCTAAACGCGTGTAGATCACTGGCCACGACGGGTACACCGGCAGCCATCGCTTCAACCAAGACGATGCCGAAACTTTCGCTGCCGGTGTTTGGTGCGCAGTAGACGTCGGCGCTACGCAGCGCGCAGGCCTTCACCTCATCGTCCACCTGCCCGAGGAACCGCAGGTGATCGGCTAAATCCCCGGCTTTGCCGCGCAACTGGTTTTCATCGCCAGGGCCAACGATAAGCAGCTGCAGATCTGGCCAGCGCGCCACCATATCCGGCAACGCATCGAGTAAAACGCCCATCCCCTTGCGGGGTTCATCGTAGCGGCCCAAAAACAGCACCGTCTTGCCCGGCCGCGGATATCCGGCCAACGGCTGCGCCGAAGCAAACGACGCCACGTCGACACCGTTCGGAATCTCTACCGCATCCGATCCCAGCGCCTCCATCTGCCAACGCCGGGCCAGATCCGAAACCGCAATCCGGCCGATGATTTTCTCATGCCACGGCCGCAGCATGCCCTGAAAAACCGACAGAGTCAGCGATTTAGTGGTCGAGGTATGAAAAGTGGCCACAATCGGCCCTGCCGCTAGCCGCAGGGCCCACATCGAGAGGCTGGGCGCATTCGGCTCATGCAGATGCAGCACATCAAAGTCACCCTGCACAAGCCAACGTCGGACCCGGCGGTGCACCGCCGGACTGAACTGCAACCGTGCTACCGAGCCGTTGTAGGGAATCGGCACAGCCTTGCCGGCAGAAACAACGTAGTCCGGCACGCAGGTGTGCGGGGAGGACGGGGCTAACACGCTGACCTCATGACCACCCGCACGCAACACCTCGGCAAGCTGCAACACATGCGATTGCACTCCGCCCGGCACGTCGAAGGAGTACGGGCACACCATCCCGATCCGCATCAGGATCCATCCAGTCGCGCCCGACGGTCATCGGGTAAATCGGCAAGCCACTGCGGCTGCAGCATGTGCCAGTCAGCCGGATGCGCGGCAATGTTGCTGGCGAATCGATCGGCCAGCATCTGGGTGATGGCGCCAACATCACCGCTGGCACAATCCAGTGCCGGGTACACCGCAAAACCCCAGCCTTGCTGGCGAGGGGTATCGGCAAACCAACAATGCACTGGCAGCAGCGCCGCCCCGGTTTCGATCGCAAGCTTGGCGGGCCCGACCGGCATGCGGGTAGGTTCACCAAAGAAATTGACCTGGACGCCGGTACGGGTCAGATCGCGCTCAGCCATCAGACACACGATCTTGTTGTCGCGCAACCGTTCGGCCAACAACTCGAACGGGGGCCGGTGCCCGCCGGACAGCGGCAACACCTCAAAACCCAGGCTTTCGCGGTACTCAATGAAACGTCGATACAACGACTCTGGTTTGAGCCGTTCGGCCACCGTGGTGAAGGTGCCATGCCGTTGCACCAGCCATACCCCGGCCATATCCCAGTTGCCGCTATGCGGCAACGCCAGCACAACACCTCGACCAGCAGCCAACGCCGCGTTGAGATGTTCTTGGCCACCCACCGATGCCTCAAGCTGACGGGTTAACGCCCAGTGATCCATCGCCGGTAACCGGAACGCCTCCCGCCAATAACGGCCATACGAGGCCAACGAGGCTCGGACGAGCGAATCCGACACCGCCGCCGGCGACACACCCAAGACCCGGGCCAGGTTCTTGCGCAGTTGCGCTGGACCACCGTGGCGAGCCGCATAGCGTGCCACGGTGTCGAATGCGCTGCGAGCGGCGAATTCGGGCATCGCGCGCACGAGCGCCCAACCGGCCGCATAACTGAACTCAGCTACCCGGCCGCCCGGCCGAAAGCGACTGGCCCGGGCTGCTTTTCGCAAGTGTTCCGCGCCAAAAATCACGATTCACGCTCTCCCCGACCACCAGATTGGGACGGGCCGATACCGTGCTCACCGGTCACTTCGGAGCGCTCCGCGGGACCAACCGCCTGGACAGAGGTGCGTACGGTGTGTAATCGCTGCGCACAGGTGATGGCGCTGGTCACTGCCAGAGTCCACATCGCGACCGGCAATGCCCACGGCATCGGAAAGCCCGGCAGATCGGCCAGGCCGGTACCCGCTAACACCATGATCAACCGTTCCGGCCGCTCAATCAGACCGCCGTCGCCACGCAAACCGCTGGCTTCCGCACGAGCTTTGATGTAGGAGATAACCTGCGAGGTCACCAAGCAGATCAACGTCGCCACCGCCAGCGACTGACTGTGTAGGCCAAACACCGCCCACCACAGCAGCCCGGAGAAGATCGCGCCATCACTGATCCGGTCGCAGGTGGCATCCAAAACAATGCCGAAGCGGCTCCCGCCACCGCTTTGCCGGGCCATCGCCCCGTCAAGCATGTCGAAGTGCACAAAGAACCAGACCACCAGCGTTCCTGCAAAAAGCTTGCCGATGGGAAATAACGTGAGTGCGGCCAACACGGCCGCGGCAGTGCCAAAGATGGTCACACCGTCCGCGGTGAAGCCGGCCCGCAGCAGGGTGCGTGCTATCGGAGTGGTAATCCGGGCAAACGCCGCCCGGGACAAAAACGGCGCTTTACTCATGGTTGCTTCGCCCATTGGACAGCCAACAGTCGACGGGTATCCCGCAGCAACTGCGGGATCACTTTGCTGCCGCCGACGATGGTGATGAAGTTGGCATCACCGCCCCAACGGGGCACGATATGCACGTGCAAGTGTTCAGCCAACGATCCCCCCGCTGAGGTTCCCAAGTTCAGCCCAACATTGAAACCATGTGGCCGCGACACCGCCTTGATGACACGGATCGCCTTCTGCATGAACACCATCAGTTCGACACTCTCCGGATCAGTAAGATCCTCCAGCTCAGAAACCTGCCGGTAGGGCACAACCATCAGGTGTCCAGGGTTGTAGGGGTAGAGGTTGAGCACGGCATAAACCAACTCGCCGCGGGCAACTACTAGACCCTCCTCATCGGATAATTTCGGAATATCGGTGAACGGCTGTATCGGGGTCGCATCGTCTCGCCGGCCTGGAGCTTCGGCAAGATAATTCATCCGATGCGGTGTCCATAGCCGTTGCAGGTGGTCGGGTTGACCGATGCCTCTATCAATAAGAGTCGCCTCATCGACAGCCCGGCCTTCTCCTTTTTCCTGACTACTCGCCACCGCTCACCTGCACCACATTGGCGGTAGGAACGGCGTTTTCTCGAGCACTGACCCACTTGCTGATGGCAGCGATCGCGTCGTCACGGGCTATCCCGTTGATCTGAGTCCGGTCAGCAAACCGGAAACTCACCGCGCCAGCAGCCACGTCACGGTCTCCGGCCAGCACCATGAACGGCACCTTCTGCTGGGTATGGGCAACGATCTTCTTGGCCATTCGGTCATCGCTGGCATCGACTTGTGCCCGAATACCCTGCGACTTCAGTTGCGTGGCAATATCTTGCAAGTAAGCCACGTGTTCGTCAGCGACCGGGATACCGATCACTTGGACCGGTGCCAGCCACGCCGGAAATGCACCCGCATAGTGCTCGGTCAGGATGCCAAAAAACCGTTCGATCGATCCAAACAGTGCACGGTGGATCATCACCGGCCGCTGACGCGTCCCATCGGGGGCGGTGTATTCCAGCTCGAAACGTTGCGGAGTGTTGAAATCGAGTTGGATAGTCGACATCTGCCAGGTGCGGCCCAGCGCATCGCGGGCCTGCACCGAAATCTTCGGGCCGTAGAACGCTGCGCCCCCCGGATCGGGTACCAGTTCCAGCCCAGAGGCATGCGCTACCTGGGACAACGTCGCAGTCGCCTCCTCCCAGATCTCATCAGAGCCAACGAACTTCTCCGGATCTTTAGTGGAAAGCTCCAGATAAAAGTCCGCGAGCCCGTAGTCGCTCAGCAAGCCGAGAATGAACTGCAGCAATGCAGCGAGCTCTTCGCGCATCTGTTCACGAGTGCAGAAAATATGCGCATCATCCATGGTTAACCCACGCACCCGGGTTAGACCATGCACCACCCCAGATTTCTCATAACGGTAGACGGTGCCGAACTCGAAGAGCCGCAACGGCAATTCACGATACGAACGCCCACGAGCCTGATAAATCAGGCAGTGCATCGGGCAGTTCATCGGTTTCAGGTAGTAGTCCTGGCCCGGCTTACGCAGTGAACCGTCATCGTTGTACTCCGCGTCGATGTGTAGCGGAGGGAACATGCCGTCGGCATACCAGTCCAGGTGACCTGAGGTATGGAACAGCTGCGCCTTGGTGATGTGTGGGGTATTGACAAACTCGTAGCCAGCCTGGATGTGCTTGCGTCGCGAGTAGTCCTCAAGTTCTCGACGCACAATGCCACCTTTGGGGTGGAAGACCGGAAGACCGGAACCAATCTCGTCGGGAAAACTGAACAGGTCCAGCTCCACACCAAGCTTGCGATGGTCACGACGCTGAGCTTCTTCGATCAGCTGCAAGTGGCGATCCAGCGCCTCTTGCGACTCCCAGGCCGTGCCGTAGATACGTTGCAGACTGGCGTTGCGGTGATCGCCTCGCCAGTACGCCGCCGAACTGCGGGTGAGGGTGAACGCCGGAATGTAGCGGGTGGTGGGAATGTGCGGACCCCGACACAGATCACCCCAGATGCGCTCACGGGTACGTGGATGAAGATTGTCGTAGGCGCTAAGTTCAGCACCGCCCACTTCCATGATTTCGTCATCACCAGACTTGTCGTCGATGAGTTCAAGTTTGTAGGGCTCGCCTGCCAGTTCGGCGCGGGCTTGCTCGGCGGATTCAAAAACCCGCCGAGCAAACAGCTGACCATCCTTGATGATCTGACGCATCCGCTTCTCGAGTTTCTGCAGGTCTTCCGGGGTGAACGGGTCGGCGACGTCAAAGTCGTAGTAGAAGCCGTCAGCGATCGGCGGCCCAATGCCTAACTTGGCCCCGGGAAAGAGCTCCTGAACGGCTTGAGCCAGCACATGCGCGGCGGAATGCCGAATGACGCTACGGCCCTCTGCGGTATCGGCCGCTACTGGGACAACCTCGACATCGTGGTCGGGTACCCAGCTCAAGTCCCGCAACGTGCCGTCGGTGTCGCGGACCACCACGACCGCGTTCGGCGCTCCACGACCCGGCAACTCGGCTGCACGCACGACGGCGCCCACGGTGGTCCCAGCCGGCACCCTGATCGAGGTTGCGGGTACGGAGTTTGCGACGGCGCTCATCGGGTTGCTCTCCAAAACTGACGTATGTGTGGGAATTGTGTGGGAATGCGGTCAGGGTCGTGACTAATGCTATCGGTGTGCCCAGCAACGGCACGGATCACCGCTGGCCAGGTTTGAGCAGGACAAACAGCGCCGAACCCGCACTAAGCACGGTGCCAGCGTCACTCAACCTGCCGGATACGAAGATTTTTCGGCCGTCCACCCGATCCACTCCCGCCTCAATCCACAGTTCTTGGTCGATAGGCACTATCTGCCGGTAGTCCAGGTGCAAGTACGCGGTCCGTTGGTATGGACCACCTGTGCATACCGAAGCGCTAAGGCCGAGCACCGTATCGAATAGCTGCCCGACCACCCCACCATGCACCGCCCCGTTTCGGCCCAGGTGAAAACGAGCGAATCGTGCCCAGCCTTCGATTCGGCCGTCGTCGGTCTTGTGCACCTTCATCGGGATGGTGAGGAGGTTTCCCCGAACCGGCAAGTCCATCCGACGACCCGATGGAGACCGCCATTCATCGGTGTCAAACGGGGCCAACAAGTGACAGGCTTCCTCGATGAGGCCAGCTGCTTGGCTGATTATCTCGTCCGGTGCGGCGGCGGCCCGCGCATGATTCTGTAAGTCCCGCACTGCCTCGATGAACCGACCGTAATCCGGACCGCCTTGCGTGGTCGGTTCGAGCGGGTGGGATCCAGCACCTAAGTGCCGTTGAGGGTCGCCCGCCACCACAACACCGTATGCCGAACCTAACTTGCCATCTGCACCGCCCGCCCAAGCGGAGAACATCGGCTTGCGCCGGCGCTTTAGCAAAACCGCTCACACATTGCTGGTCTGCGCAGAACACGTCGTTACCTACACCGCAAGGTAGCCTTCAGCCTATGTGGAGTTCCGTGCTGGCGCTGGCACTTATGACAGCGCTAGACCCGGTCCGCCTCGGCGTCACACTGCTCATCATTTCTCGACCACGCGCCCGGCAAAACCTGGTCAGCTACTACATCGGCGGCATGATAGTCAGCATTCCTGCATTGCTGATTCCGCTGGTGCTACTGCACTGCACCTCATTATTTTCCTCATTCCACCAGAACTCGACGACCACAGCATCAAACACAACCACCCAGCACATCCAGATCGGCATGGGTACAGTCGCGCTGTCGATCGCCATGTTGATGGTTGTCCGTTTCGCGATACGTCAGCGAACATCCGCAGGCCGAGCGCCCACCGCGATGCTGGACGCCAACCGGCCGAGCCCACTTGCCCGGCTCCTCGCCCGCGCCCGGGATGCCACAACGCAGGAAGGATCTGCAGCACTTCGCCTACTCGGCCGTACCCACAGCGCGTGGGAAAAAGGATCCCCATGGGTGGCCTTGGTGGTCGGTATCGGATCGGGGCCCCCACCGTTTCTGGCCTTATTTGCGCTCACGGCGATCATGTCCTCGGGAGCTTCGATAGCTGAGCAGGTGAGCGCTGCCATCGCGTTCGTTCTCGGAGTTCTGGCGGTAGTCGAGATCATCCTGGTCAGCTATCTGGTCACACCGAGGAAAACTGAGGCGGTCATGCGACTGCTGCACAACTGGGCCCAGAATCACCGGCGGTCTATCCTGGTCACGATCTTCGCCGCAAGCGGAGTTTCGATGATGGCCAATGGCCTAACCGGCGTCTAACTCAAAGGTAGCTTCGCCATGCACCGCTTCATCGGTAAGACTTGTGCTGCAACCGGATTGGTTGCCGTCATGATCGCCACTCATGTTCTTCTGCCCACCGCGGCGGCATCAGGGCAGCCAGAATCTGTTGCACCGAACGATTTTGTGACACTGCTCAGTGTCGACCCCACGATCGCCCAGGATATCCGCTACTTCACCGCGCACAACTTCACCGGCGAACCCGTCGACGGCTACCTGGCGCCACTGTGCATTCTCACCCGGGCGGCGGCCCAAGGCCTGCAACGCGCCCAACAGCAGCTGATTCAACAGGGCTACGCCTTGAAGGTGTATGACTGCTACCGCCCACAACGCGCGGTCAATGCTTTCATCGCTTGGGCCGAAGATCTCAGTGATCAACGGATGAAGACCGAGTTCTACCCCCACATCGACAAGTCGACTCTCTTCCGTGACGGCTACATCGCTGAGCGCTCCGGGCATAGTCGCGGCAGCACCATGGATCTCACGCTGATCAAACTGCCGGCCGCACCAGTCCAGGGATACCTGCCGGGCCAGCCACTTGTTGATTGCACCGCACCAGCATCGGCACGATTCCCCGACGATTCGATCGATATGGGAACCGGGTTCGATTGCTTCGATACCCTTGCCCACACCCTCGACCCGCGCATCCAGAAAGACCAACTCAAGAATCGACAACTGCTTACCGACGTTTTACGCGCTCAAGGGTTCGTCAACTACGAGTACGAGTGGTGGCATTTCACCTACCAGCCCGAACCCTATCCCGATACTTACTTTGACTTCCCTGTCGAGCAATCATCGCTGCATTAAGCAAGACGAGTAGCGGCTGGCCAACATCGATCAGTCGAAGGCATGAATCACCTGACGAGCCGCATGCAAGATCTGACGTCGCAGCTGCTCCTCCAAAGAAGAGGTATCAACAGAGGAAACCTCGAATGTGGTGGATACCACGCCGGGCTCTTCCTGGCCCCAACGAACTGCCAACTTGCTGCCCAATGCCCGAGCCGCATCATTGGCATAAAGCACCAATGCATAAAACCGCTCGATACCATCGGTTCGCGCAGCAATTGCTAATGCCGCTAGCAGCAGTGTTCCGATGCCCCGGCACTGGTAGGCATCGGCAACGGTAATCGCAATCTCGGCGGAAGTGGGTTCGTCTTTATCGCGCACAAACCTGGCATCACCAATGACCGGACCGTCCACACCACTGGTGAGCACCCAAACAAAATGGTCAACGTAGTCGACCTCGAAGAGATAAGCCAACCGTGCTTCGGTAAGCGCATACGACGACAGAAAGCGCCGATGCAGGGTTTCGCGGGAGAAAACTCCACTGCTTTGAAAACGCTCAGCATCGCCGGGCAGGACCGGGCGCAACATCAGCTCGATACCGTTGACCGCCAGGAGCCGAATCGGGGCAAGATCTGCGGCTAATCGTTGGCGAGCGGTACGAACCATCCGCTCAGCCACCACCGGTATATCCAGCATGCGCTCGAATGCGTCGGCGTACCCCAGGTAGCCACGAACGTCATCCTGGGCGATCACCGTCGCTGTCCGCAATGCGTTGCGTAGCAAGGCGATTTCGCCAATTATCCGCCCCGGCGACAGCTCTGTGACCGCAATCTGGCCATCATCGTCGACATGTCTGATTGCCACTCGACCGCAGGTGACGACGATAAACGACTCGGCACGATCCCCCTGACGCATCAGCACCTCACCGGCAGCCGCATACAGCGGCATGAGGTCGGCAGCCAATGCCATGAGGTCTTCAGCCGGGATATCAGCGAACACCTCCAGCGCCGCCAACTCCTCGAGACTAGCGTCGCTCACGACCACACCCCCACAGTTCGCCGAGCCGTCAGATCGGCCGGGTGTGGCCGATCACTGTATGGGCTTATGATCCACCCGCCAATACACGCCATAACCATCAATCGGCAGTATGGGCGAAGTGATTTCGTGGCGTTCACGAAAATCGTGAATGGCTTGCGCGCACGGCGGCAAGAAATAGTCATCGACGATCACAAATCCGCCGTATGAAACTTTATGATAGAGAGCTTCGATCGCTTCGATGGTCGATTCGTACATATCACCGTCAAGGCGCAATACCGCCAACTTGTCAATCGGAGCATACGGCAACGTGTCTTTGAACCAGCCCTCAAGAAAAATTACTCTTTCATCCAACAAACTGAAACGCCGGAAATTGTTTTCAACATCGACCCGGGAAACTTGAAGTTGAGCATGCGAATGATGTTGATCGCCAGCATCGGCGGGAAAATTATCCGGGTCCGGCGGCGGCAGTCCCGCGAAACTATCGGCCACAAAAACACGGCGCGCATCTTCACCGTAAGCTTCGATAATTCCTTTCATCATAATGCACGCGCCACCCCGCCAAACCCCGGTTTCTATAAAATCACCTTCAATGCCATCAAGAATCACCGTCTCACACGCTTGGCGCAAGTTCCTCATGCGAACGCCGCCGATCATGGAGAATGACAATGATGGCCAGTCCTTGCCCAATAAACGTGCATTCGGATCGAATTTTCCACCCGACCAAAAATCGCAAGGCGTATCCTGAAAAATAATTCCGGTTAGCGATGCCTCCAAAAGGTTAAGGTACCGTTGCACTGCCCTGCCGCGACCTTTGCTCATTGTTTCTTTAATTCCCCATCATTAAATCGGAAATATTGAAATTGCAAGAGTTATCAAGTTATTTACAACCCGCCGAAAACGCTCCGGTCAGGCAGTCTAGACCGCTCGTACAAAAGCGGCAAGACCTTACATTATTTAGCAGGTTAATATTCTTACCGGTGGTCAGCATCGCAGGATCACTGGATACGTGAACTGATCGCGACCAGGCGTCGCTCAACAGGAACAACGTTCGTTGAGTGCGACACTCAGCGAATATCCGAGGTTTACCGCGCCATGAGGTTTAGCCTGGCGCAGGTATTTTCCATCAATCCGTACTGGTCTGGAGCTAAACGTGGGTGAATTGGATCGGCGCCGGTTCGTGATTGCGCTGACCGCAACGGCTGCAGTGATGGGAATTTCATGGCGCGGCGCCGGCTCCCCGAAGGCGATGTCAGCGAGTAATGGCGCACCCGGGGCAGCACCGAACCCGACCGGCCCGACTATGCCGGGATTATTGCCGCCGCCAGGCCCACAATCGCGGGTCGAGCTGCCCGGGGACGGGGTGCTGAGCAAACTACCCGGCGAAGGCGATCTGCTGGCATGGACAGTGGACGACGGTGTCGACACCGACGTGGTGCGGCTTTACACACAATTCGCCAAGGACACCGGGATCCGGCTTACCTACTTCGTCAACGGTATCTACCGCTCCTGGACCGACAATGCCGCGCTACTACGACCGCTGGTCGAATCCGGACAGATTCAACTAGCCAATCACACATGGTCCCACCCGGATCTGACGAAAGTCTCCAAAAGCCGCATCGCCGATGAGCTCAGCCGTAACGACCGGTTCCTGCGGGACACCTACGGTGTCGACGCCACCCCGTACTTTCGACCGCCGTACGGCAATCACAATGCCGAGGTCGACGAAGTCGCCGCCGACCTCGGTTATCGAATGGCCACACTGTGGTGCGGCACGCTGGGAGATTCGTCAGTGCTTTCCGAAGACGATGTGGTCAAGATGGCGGACCAGTTTTTCACCGCGCAGAACATCGTGATTGGGCATCTCAACCATCAACCTGTCACCCACGTCTATGGGCAGCTGGTCGACATCATCCGAGCCCGCGCGCTGCGCACTGTGACACTCAACGATGTCTTTTTGCGGCCAGAGATCCCGCACCTGACCTAGCCCCCTTAGACCGCCGCTGTGACTTGGTTTTTCGCCCATACATAGTCGGCTTTACCCGATGGTGCACGTTGCAAGCGACTGCAAAACACCACATCTTTGGGAAGTTTGTAGCGGGCAATGTGCCGAGCAGCCTCGGCCACGATGTCCTGGGCATCAGCGTGCGCACCAGCGACCAACTGGACCAACGCAACAACTTCGGAGCCCCACCGGGCGCTGGGCCGACCCACCACCACCACGTCATACACCGCGGGATGTCGAGCAATCGCTGCTTCGACTTCTTCGACGAAGATTTTCTCTCCCCCGGAGTTGATGGTTACCGAGTCTCGACCGAGCAGTTCAATCTGATTGTCGGCATGCCAGCGGGCACGATCGCCAGGAATAGAGTGCCGAATACCTTCGATAACACGAAAAGTCCGGGCGGTCTTCTCCGCATCATCGAGATATCCCAACGGAATGCAGCCCTGTTGAGCCAGCCAGCCAATCTCGGTGTCGCCGGGCGTGATGATGCGTGTCATGTCTTCGCTGACTACCACCGCACCCGGATGCGGGGCGAAACGCCCAGTCACCGGCTGGGTGCGACTGAAAACTCCGCCCATCTGCGGTCCAGTTTCCGACGCACCACCCGCATCGACAATGGTCAGCTGCGGAAGTAAATCAACAAAACGTTGTTTGACCGGCGCGGTAAGCGCGGCACCACCGGTAACGAGCACCATCAGCCCAGATAAATCCCGGACCAAACTTGGGCCGCCGGCCTCCAAGGCGTCAACAAGCGGTCGACCAAATGCATCACCAACAATCGATAATGTGACAACGTGTTCACGACTGACCAATGCCCAGGCCTCAGCAGGGTCAAAATGCGTAGTCGTCGCCGGCAGCACAATCGGCCGGCCAGCGCAGAGATTGATGAAGCTCGCCCATTGCGCAGCGCCATGCATCAACGGGGTCACCGTCATTGAACCAGGGCCACCCAACCTCGACCGTTCAACAATCTCCTCAAGGCTCGCCAACGCGCTCGAAGTGCCGTAAAAGCGTCCGCCCATGGCATTCATGTAAATGTCATGTTGACGCCACAACACGGCTTTAGGCATCCCGGTGGTGCCACCGGTGTAAAGCATGTACAGGTCGTCTGGCGACAACGGCAGATCAAGAGGCTCCGGGGAAGCCGAGGCCAGTAGCTCCTCGTAGCGCACCGCACCTGGCAGCGGAGCATTCCCGGAGTCGTCATCGACATGAATCAACGACATCGGCGGCAAGCTCGGGAGCACTTCGGCCAGCGTCGGCGCGAACCGGGCGTGGTACATGACCGCCTCAGCTCGGGCATTGGTCAACAGGTATCTCAGTTCATCGGCAACGTAGCGATAGTTGACATTGAATGGGGCAACACGAGCCCGATAAGCACCCAGCATGCCCTCCAAGAACTCGTTGCCATTGGCCAGATAGAGCCCGAGGTGGCTCTGCCCCGATTCGTGGGGCGCTAACTCGGAACGTTCTCGATGCGCCCCAAGCCCCCACCCGTGCAGCACGTGAGCAAGGCGGCGAGCACGTTCATCGGTCTGAGCGAACGTGAATCGCCGGTCACCGAAAATGATGCACTCCCGGTCGGGGTTAGCCGCCGCTACTGCCCCAAACACCTGCGCAATATTGAACTCCACGAACACTCCTCGAAAACGACCCGTCGGTGGGTGATCCATCCAAGATTTTTCTAGGCGACATGGACGCTACAACGCTGACGGCGGCGACGGTGCCGCTCTTGGCGAATACCCCCACGATTCGATGGATCAGGCATGCTAGAGCAATGACCGTGGACTCCCTGTTGCATTCGATCTCCCCCGCTGCGGTCTACTTGATGGTGGGATGCGTGGTGGGGTTGGAGAGTTTAGGCATCCCCCTTCCCGGTGAAATCATGCTCGTCAGCGCAGCACTGTTGTCCTCCAGTCACGAACTTGCGGTAAACCCGCTTGGCGTCGGCATTGCCGCCGTGATCGGAGCAGTCCTGGGCGACTCGATGGGCTATACCGTCGGCTATCGGCTCGGCATGCCACTGTTTAATCGGCTGGGGCGACGGTTCCCGAGACACTTCGGCCCTGGACATGTCGCGTTAGCTGAACGCCTGTTTGATCGCTGGGGGGTTCGAGCGGTGTTCTTCGGGCGGTTCATCGCGCTCTTGCGGATATTCGCCGGACCGCTCGCAGGCGCACTCAAGATGCATTACCCGCGCTTTTTGGTAGCAAACGTTTCCGGCGCACTGTGTTGGGCTGGCGGCACCACCGCATTGGTCTATTACGCCGGAATCGCGGCCGAGCATTGGCTACGACGCCTATCCTGGGTCGCGTTAGTCATCGCAGTGAGCTGCGGTATCGGCGCCGCCATCTTCTTACGACAACGCGCTGCCCGCGCGATCGCCGAATTAGAGGCAAAGGGGTCTGGGCACCCCGGCTAACCGTTTCGGTAGCGCTCTAAGCCGGCCCGCAGGATACGCGCCGAACCTGGGCTAACCCGCAGTCCCGCCAGCAATGCAGTGCCGGTTTAGCGCTCTTAGCTGGCCATTTTTCCCTGGGCCGTGAGACGCACCACCATTGTTCGGGGCAAAATCCAACGCCGATCCACGCTGAACTGGTATTGCTGAGCAGCCCTTACCAGCGGCGGATCTGGTTGCCGATCGACGATGGCCCATAACACCGCGCAGCTGGCCAATCGCGACCGCACGGCGTCGCTATCAAGTGGCAGATCTTGTGACCACAGCTGGGCCGCCTCCGGTCCCGAAACACCCACTGCCACATCGTCAAGCAAAGCGAACGCAGCAGGCCGCGCGGCGGCTATTGCCCGCAGAGGTTCCCGGGGGGCCGACCCGAATATCACACAATCATGCGGGCGCGCGTAGGTCGCGATCATATCGGCGACGACGGAATAATCAGCGCCGCCCGGCTTGCCATATCGACTGCGCTGGGTCACAAAAGCCGTGCTGCAGCTGAGCACCAAAATCGCTACCAACAAAACCACATACCGGGTCCGGTGCCGCGCAATAGCCACCACACAGACTCCGAATAACAACCCCAGCCCCGGCGTGGTGTAAGTCAGGTAACGCGGCTGATAGATGTTGCTGAAAAATGCCGAGTACCCGATCAGCAGGATTGTCGGTACCACAACCCAGGGCAGAGCTACCGCAAGAGCAGCGGCGCTGCCACGAGCCCGCTGCCGTAGCAGAACTACGGTTCCCCACGCCAACAAAACGCTGCCGACGCAGAGGAACAGCCGAGAATGGGTGAACCACTGGTCCCAGAGCGCGACAGCCGTGCCGCTGCCGCCGGTGATGTCAATCCAGGAAATTTGATGCCGTTGGCTCGCCGCCACCGTGAGCAGTGGTAACGCCAGGACTAAGCCTGCCGTGACCGCAGCACCCAAGGGGGCGAGCCGGCGTCGCGGCCCGATCACCGCCAACGTCAGCACGTGGGCAAACACCAACAGCCCAAGGTAGACGAAGGAGACCACCGCCAGCGCAAGCACAAACGCATAAAGGGACCACAGCGCCGCGCCACCGCGCAACGCCGCAAGCACACACACCACCGTGAGCCACACCGCCAGCGCTGCGGTCAGGGCATACGACCTGGCTTCGACCGCGGCCCACAATGTGCGGGGCACCACGG
>JAIENC010000060.1 GCA_019751635.1 Mycobacteriaceae bacterium | reverse complement strand
GTAATTCGGTGCAGCACGACCCAAGGTTGGCCGTTGAGCAAAAAATGTTTAACGACATTGCGAGGTGTTGATTGCAGGACGCCGGCCATGCCGTGCGTCACAGGCCCACCAGGTCGCCTGAGCTGGCATCGAGGAATGGGTTGAGTACCGGCGGGATGATCTGGTTGCCGGTCACGCCAGTAAACCGGGCCCAGATTTGCGCAGGGATATTCGTCGACTGGTAGACGCCAGCACCCAACCATGAGACCGGCACCTGCAAGAAGCTTGGTACCGCATCGACGATGTGGTTGACCTGTTCATAGACCCCGTAAGGAATGGTGACTGCAACCGTACGCGAATCCAGAGCTAGGTTGGTCACGATATCGGGGTAGCCCTGCGCCGAGAAATCAGCACTGAGCACACTAAACAGGTTGGCGCCCGGATCAACATAGGTTCCGTCGAAGCTGGGTGCGGTTAAGGACGGACTCGCCATATATGACGGCACCGGAATACCGAATTGATCCATAATTGTCGGCGTCACGCTGACGATCTGCCATGAATTGTTGATATAGCCGTCTCTGGTGTCGACACCGGCCTGATCGAAGATAAGGAATGTTGCAGTCTCACGAGGCGATTGGAAACCATGGCCGCGGCCGAACTGGTTAGGCCCTATTTCACCGTGATCGGTGACCACGAGCGTGCTGAACTGCTCGCCGGGGTGGAGAGCCTCCCACTGATAGACCGCCCCCAACAGGCCGCCGCCACCCGCGGTCTGAGAGCCAAGGTTGTAGTCCATGTTCTGAATAGCCAACTCGTACTGCGGGGAATCGCCCCCATACATATGTGCGTTTTCATCAACGCCAACGAAATACGAGAAGATGAGATTGCCTTTGGCAGGGTCGGCGTTCATGATCGCAGCCTGGGTTTGCTGGCCGACGAGATTCTGGGTGGCCAACCAGTTCGTGTCGCCCGCGATCTGTGGGACGAATTCGATATGGTCAGCCGGGTTCGACCCGGCGCCAGCAATGTGCGTTATCACGTTCCAGTTAGCGATCACCGTGGTCTCGACTTGGTCGCCATAGGTGTTCTCAATGTGGTTGTATACGGTCGGCCAGTTGTCGTAGGTCCACTCGGTAAAGACATTGTTCGTCACACCGGTCGTCTCTCCCCACACCCCGGTCTGCATGGTGGTCCAGGAGGGGTTAGAGATCGTGGTGTGCCCGATAATCGTCGACGCGGAGGTGACGCTCTGCCCCATCAATGCGTGGAAGTTCGGGGTACCTGCGGGATCAGCCAAGATTTTGGCCAGACTCGTCCCGTCGGTGCCGATCAGCAAAAAATTCGCATCTGGTGTCGCCAAGAGCAAAAGCGCGGCTTCTTCTGGAGAAGCGAACGCCACATTTGGGTAATAAGTCCCCGTTGCGCCATTCACCCCAGCCGCGCCGAACAACGACAATGCTCGGCCACCGATCCCACCTGGCCCAGCGGAGATGCCAGCTCCACCGACACCTCCAGTTCCGCCGGCCCCACCATCGCCCAGGAACCTCCCACCCGTACCGCCAGCACCACCGGCCCCACCTCGGATACCACCGGCACCGCCAACTCCACCGGCACCGAACAACCCGGCGTTGCCGCCACGACCACCGCGTGAACCCAAACCACCAGAACCGCCCGTGCCGCCATTACCCCATAAAATTCCGCCGTCCCCACCAGCCTGCCCGGTCCCAGGAGTGCCGTTAATCCCGTCGCCAATCAAGGGACGGCCCAATAGCAAGTTCGTCGGCGCATTGATCGCATCCAGAATGTCGTCGACGAGGGGCTGCAACGGCCTGGCATTGATCGCCTCCGCAGCTGCATACGCCCCGCGGGTAGCACTCAATGTCTGCACAAATTGCTCATGAAACACCGCAGCCCGGGCAATGAGCGTTTGATAGTCCTGGGCGTGCAAAGAAAACGACGATGCAATCGCCACGGATACATCGTCAGCAGCGGCAGCCGCCAGTGCACAAGTCGGGGCCAACGCAGCTAGTGTCGCCGCATCAATCGAGGAGCCGATAGCCGCTACATCTGCCGCACCCGCCGTTATCCAGTCAGGTGCGATGATCAGATACGACATCATGCCCCTCCTACCCGGCCACCCCATATCCGCCGGAAGATGTGCTGATCCCCATAATCCCACGATTCTGGCGTTTTTCCGGCATTTCCCGAACCCGTCTAGCCACTCCTTACCCAGCGGCGGAACCGGCCGAAGAGCGCACTTGCTACCTGGCACGCCCGCTAGTTCAACCACGAGGGCGAAGGTGTGACATGCCGATCTTGACCGTCTCGGCAGCGCATCGGCTAGATGATGAAGCGGCGATGCTTTCGGTCCGCGAGATCGCCGCATATCTGCAAGAAGCAGTAGGTCAGCGCGTCGTTGCCGGGACGGCCAGACCTGGCCGACGCCAAGCAAATTGGCCGGTACGCGCGTGAGGACGGTCCGCAGCCTCACGGCATGACGGAGCGCCGGTTGCGTGAGGACCGCACGGCAGGTCGCTGGCTTCCAGTCGTGATCTCGATGCCCAAGCGGTGGCGAACCCCTGTTGCGGGTGGTTATTACGCAGACCCACTCGTGAATCAGAGGCTTATGGCTCGATCGACGTCACGTCAACGAACGCTGCAAGATCGGCCACGTTCCGGTGCCGGTCGTAAGCCCGAAGCAGCTCGATGTACCGTGTTTTGTCAAGTTCCCAGTCGTATCGCAACTGGGCGGGATCCTGAGCAGTCGCGAACACCAAATCAGCGAGAAACCTTGTGGTGCAACTGTTTCTGTCTGCGAATGGATGAATCCGTACAGTCTCGGAGTACACAACGATCCCCGGTTGTCGAGGAGTCCAGTCGTCGGTGTGCTCCCACCGGTAAGCGATGGTATCGAGTGCGCCACGCAGTTCAACGGCAATCTGTTCCGGTGCGACGCCGATGTTGAGTTCTCATCGCCGCCATCGCCCGGCATCAGTTCATCGAATACCTGGTCTTGAAGGCCCTGTTCGAGGTCGTAGACGGCAGCGTGCGTGACAGGCTTGCCCAGGATGTCGACAACCTCGGGAAGCAGTGCCGCGAGTTCATCATGCGGCAGTGGAGTCTCACCGTAGCTGGGTGTCAGCGGCATCAGCGCTGAGGCGGCTGCTGTTTTGCGATGTAAGTCTGCACGCCGGCCGAGCGTGTATAGCCAGCAGGAACCACCCGGCTCTCCAACTTGGCTGACGCTTTCGTAGCACGCACCCCCGCCTTCTTGACGGCAGCCTTCGACACCACCACTTTCTTGGGTGTCCGGCGTTCCACGACTGCACCTCCATAAAGCATCGAGAGAGGTTTTACTTTACCGATCAACCGTCATCTCCGGCTACGCCGAGAGCGATTCGATGGACATCAACTCCGCCTGAAATTGCTGGGCGACCGCTGACCGAGCATCTGGTTGGCGAGCTGTTCTCCCAGGTGGGCGTCGGTCTTGGCGTAGAGCTGCGCGGCGGCATGCAGGTTTGCCGCATCGACACTGCGGCGGAGTGCGACGCGGTTGATCGCTTGGTTGCGTTCGGCTTCAGCGCCGGCGAAAGCATCGTTGACCATTTGCCTAAACGGACCCCAGGTCTTCTCGGTCTCCTTTTTGATGTGAGTGGTCGCCGCGGACGCTTGCGCGGCCTGGGCGGCCACCTTCTCTTGCTGTGCTGCTAGCGCCACTAGATACGCCGGCGTGACGGTGACATCCGCCATCGGGTTGCTCTCCTGTCTTGGTTAGTTAGCGGATTGAACTGCTAGCCAGCGCTGGCTGGGTCTCTGCGCCTTGTGTGAGACCACTTTCGGTGGCTTGGATGGGTGCGCGGCCACCATCTTCTAGCTCTGGTTGGGCGATGGCCTGCGGTGGTGTTGCCGGTTCAGCGGCCTGATCGGCGAGGTTCACCGATCGGGTGCGCCCCGGGGTTGTTGCAGCCGGGGTTGTTGCAGCCGGGGTTGAGCTGGCCGCCAGCGGGGCCGGGGCGGGCCTCGCGAACGTCGACAGGGCTGACGTTCCTACCAGCATCGCCACATTCGGTGTCTGGGCTGCCGCCCTAGCGCTGATGTCGGGGATAGTCCCAGCATCGCTGAATGGCGTCGCCGGCCCGCCGGCCGGGGCGAAGCCGACCCGGGCGTCTGGGGTGCTGGCGATCACGGTTTCCGGTACGGCAGCCAGCTGTCCTGGCGTCAGGTCACCCAAGAGCTGATAGCTGGTCTTAATTTCAATTGCCTTGTTGTTTAGTCCAAGTGCAATCCACAGCCCGAGGACGACACCGATAGCCGTTAACGCCAGCACTCCAGCTGTACTAGCTTTAACTCCCCACGACCAGGCTCCCCAAGGATCTTCCTCGCGTGATGCATCAAGTCAAGATGCCCGCGAAATCTGATTCATGCATCACGTAAGAATGCCCGCGAAACGGTGATCCTCGCCAGGCATGGAGAGTGGGCTGTCGATGTCGTCTCGTGCCGAGATCACCACCAGACTCGCCAAGGCGTATGTGAACGCAGCCAAGGCGGACAAGGGGCAGATTCTGGATCAGGTGTGGAAGTCACCGGCCGGTCACTGAACCGGCTCGTCGGCAGCGTAATCCGAAATATTCCTACGACGCGCTGGAAGGTACTGCATAAGGTTTGGGTGGCCTCGGGTGGGCAGTGCAGGCGGTACTTGGCCGCATGCATGGATATGCCGGGCTGTTCGCGATGAGCAGTGCGAGGATCGACCGCTACCTACGCGGGGCCAAGGCCTGTGACCAGATCAAGAGGAAATCGACCACCAAGGCCTCCCCATTGCTGAGGTCTTCGGTCAAGATCCGCTAGGCAACCGACGAGGTCGAGGCAGCTCCGGGGTTCTTCGAAGGCGACACCGTCGCGCACTGCGAGCCAACCCTTAAAGGTCAATTTGCCCGCACCCTCAACCTCACCGACATGCATACCGGATGGGTCTTCACCCGCACCGCGCGGAACAACGCCCATGCCCATATCCTGGCCGCATTGAAGATAGCGGTAGTGAAATCCCTAATGAGATAACAGGTTTGGACTTTGATAATGGAACCGAATCCTTGAACGAGGCCGTTATCAAGTGGGCCGCATCGATGGAAATTTTCTTCACCAAACCGTGGCCGTACAAGAAGAACGATCAGGCCACGTTGCCTCGTGGGAGAATGTCCGAGTAGCGGCGTGTCGGAACAGTGATCCTGGATGCGGGCAGTAGCTCCAGGCGATGGGACTGCCGATGAGCAAACGCAAAGCTGTTACGAAAACGATCGCGCCGCGGCCCGCAGGACGCTCAGGAGTGCGCTGCGGACGACGATCGTCAAGCCCAGTGCACCGCGTTATACCTAAGTACGAACCGAAAGTTAATGTGGCACTGGTATTTTGCTGGGCGCTTCTGGGCATGCTTAGCGTCGTGGTGAACAATGCCCGTAGGGGAGTACTCAATTAGTTTAGTTAAGAATCTGCGTGTACTGGGCGAGGCTTAACGCCTGCGGACGAAACTTTTGGGGAGCTTTCCCGGCAGCCAGGTAGTGGGCGAAGTCTTGCATGGTTTGCGCATACATCAGAATCGACGCCAGGGGATACACCAATAATTTGACGCCGAGTTCAGCGTACTGACCTGGGGTGAGGTCCGGGGTTTTACCTGCGACAGCATTGAACATAACGGGCACTTCAATTGCGCTGACAAGGTTTTCGATCTCTTCGGGCGTTTGCAGCATCTCTACGAGAATCAAGTCGGCACCGGCGTCAACGTACCGTTGGGCACGATGTAAAGCCTCGGGAAAACCCGCTACCAGTCGGGCGTCGGTGCGGCCAATAATCAAAAACTCTGTGCCGCTTCGAGCCTGGGTAGCTGCACGAATTTTGGCGGCGTGATCGCAGGCAGAGATCAACTCAACTCCGTCGGCTGCACCACACCGCTTCGGAAAAACCTGATCTTCCAGATGGATTGCCGCCACACCGACGGCCTCATACTCTCTGACAGTGCGTGCTACATGGTGGGGGCCGCCGTAGCCAGTATCAGCATCAGCGATGACTGGTATGTGCACCGCAGCGGCGAACGCACGCCCCCGTGCCACCATCTCGGTCATTGTCAGCAACCCGATGTCTGGCACGGCCAACAATGATGCCGACAACCCGTTACCACTCATGTATACCGCGGAAAAACCAGCTTGCTGAAAGAGCTTGGCAGCCAATGCATCATGAGCACCCGGGACTACTATCAAACCATCGCCTGCGATAACTTCGGTCAAAGTGGACACTGCTCGAGCATAGGTTCACCCCGCGCGAAAACCCCCTACCCACCTCAGGGGTGCCAGGACAATTTCCCCAGCGCTGGAAACGACTCATCGATTGTCGAGTAGCAAACCAGTCACCGAGATCGCGGCCATTGCGCATCAACCGACAAGTCGAACAGCACATGCTCCTGCGGAATGTCCGCGTAGTCCTCGTTGGGGCGCACCGACTTGGGTATTGCTGCACAACGGCCAACCAATGCGAATGGTTCTGCTTCGATGTTCACCGGCCGGTAGTAGTAGCCAGGCAGTTCCTCTTTGCGCCCGCGGGGGCCGACCGCGTGTCCGCCGTCAAGCGGGCAGGACTGGTCATTTGAAGCCCCCACATAGTTGTTGGTAATCAGATACCGACTACCACTGGCACGGAATTTTTCGAGGACTTCGATGATGTATTGGGTGGGTAAGTGCGCCAAAAAATCCCGGCAGAGGACGAGATCGAAACGGGGAATCCGGTCCACTGTCAAGAGATTGACAATCTCAAAATTCACCCCGCGGCGATCGCCGAAACGCGCAATGTTGTGTTTGACGTTTTCCTGTTCCACGTCCCAGCCGGTGTAGCTGGCCAGGTGCCCCAGGTCAACGTGCTGCATCCAATTCCAGTCTCCGCACGGTGCGTCCAGCACAGACCTAATGCCATAGCGGGGGAAGAGTTGGGGTAGCCAAGACCTGATCCCTGTTGTCGCACACATCCAAGAACCGGGACCGCTGCGACTTTCCTCTGCGGACTTTAACTGCCGATACGTGCTCCACGCCCGAGACTGGGTAGCGATGAAGTCGGTAGACGGTACAGTCATCGCATTCGATTCAATCGCATGCCTATACCTAATATCAAACCGCCGCCGGGGGCTTGCGCCGAGGCGTAACCGGGATATTTTTCTCCGCCGCGCAGAACCTGGCGGCGACCTCGGCACGAGTCGGCGCGGACCCTTGCGGCCAAGGGGGGTGGTAACCCATAATCGTCCGTTGGACGAGGTGGGGCTGGGATGTCCTTAACTGACTAGCAATTCGCGATCCTCGACTACCGTCGACCGGAGGGAACTACTGTTCACGTGAACGACGATTTGTACACCCAGACTGTCGGCCGTCCGCATCAGAAGTGGCGGCACCCCCAACCGATAGAAGACCTTGCGGCATGGGTCGACGTCAACTGGGAATGGTTCGACCCGATCCACGCACATCGGGTTTTATGGCCAGACCAGGAATACAAACCTGATCTTGACATTCTGATCGCAGGATGCGGCACTAACCAGGCGGCGGTTTTTGCCTATATGAACCGCGCCGCCAACGTCGTCGCGATCGACACCAGCCAATCGGCACTGGATCATCAGCAACACTTGAAGGACAGCTACGGATTATCGAATCTGGAGTTGCATCTATTGTCCATCGATGAGGTGTCAACGCTACGGCGGGATTTCGACCTCATCGTATCGACCGGCTCTTTGCAAAGTCTGGCAGATCCGTTGGCCGGCATGAAAGCCCTTTCGGATTGTTTGCGGCGTAACGGCGTAATCGGTGTCATGCTTTATGCAAAATACGGTCGAATCGGCGTTGAGCTGCTGCAATCAGCTTTTCATGACTTAGGTATGAGCCAAGACGAAAAATCGGTTCAGATGGTTAGGGAAGTGCTCGCGGCGTTACCGCCAGAGCATCCGGTCCAAAATTTTCTCAAGCTATCACCTAATTTAACGGATTCTGATGCAGCTCTAGCGGATACGTTCTTGCGTGGTGTCGATCGCGGTTACACGGTCGACGATTGCTTGGAATTGGTCAATTCAGCCGGTCTCACCTTCCAAGGGTGGCTGCTTAACGCACCGTATTATCCACACAACTGGTTTGTGCCGGGCAGCGAACTCCATCCAGCCGTTCAGGCATTGCCTGAAACTAAACTCTGGTCAGTGGTGGAATGCCTCCACGTATTAAATGCATGCCATTTCTTCATGGCCTGCCGGCCAGACCGGCCGCAGGAAAGCTACACGATTGATTTTTCGACATTTGATGCCCTTGATTACGTACCAATAATGCGGATGCAATGCGGCCTAGTTGGCGATGAAATTTTCCGGCCAAATTGGCGGATGACGCTCAACCCCGCCGAGTTGCGTTTTGCGCGGTACGTAGATGGGCGTCGCAGCATCCGAGAGATCGCCCAGGAACTAGCGCACAGCGATGAGCAGAGCGGTGAGCTGCGTGGCGTCAGCGTGACTGACTACGAAGAGTTCGGCCGCCAGTTGTTCGAATCATTGTGGCGTCTTGATTTCGTATCCATAGCACTGGAATCGAAATAGACTATCCCGCAAAGTTTTTGGGGTTCGAAGATTTCATGCCCGGAGTGGGAACTTAGGTTCTCACTCCGGGCGCACTGCAGTGATGCAAAGCACTTCGTCGAGGCTGGCTGTACCTAGTGTGACGGCGCGCGTGGTGTCACACATTGCGGGGCCGTTGGCAACGGTGTCAGTGAGAACGTAGCGGCCAGCAGCGGGTGTGCGGCGTACGCTGCTTTCGCTTGCACTGGAACCGGTGAGTGTGAGGGCATCGGTGAAGTTGATGGCAACCTGGAATACTTCTGGTTCGTTCTGCAGCACGGCGGTAAGCCGGGTGATGAGATTTTCCGGGGCAAAAAATCGCCAGCCTTGACCGAGATGTAGCCAGAATTTTTCGTGGATTTGAGTACGGGCATAGGCGATTCGAGAGTGGGGCGTGGTACTGCTTTCTGCCGGATCAGCCTTGGCGAATTCGAGAAAACCATAGCGCTCCAGAAGCCAGGATTGATCTGACTCGGATAAGCCGGCGTCGAACACCAGGAAACGTCTGACCCGTGTGATGTCGGTGCAACAACGCAGAAATGAGTTCAGCGTTTGTTCGGTGGTTTCGCGGTCCGGTCCGGCGATCAAACTGACCGCAATGTCGGGATCGCTTGGCCCACGTTTCGGATGCGCCAGGTTGTCAGCCACTAGCCGTTGTAGTAGCGCGGCATCCGGATACGGTGATGCCGCAGCGATCATCGTTGGGACACAAAGATCACGGTTCTGAGCGATCCGCCGCCGATCTTCGTCCGTAATATCGGCTCGAGCTAGTAGCTGGCGCCATAGCGTGAACGCTTCCGCGTATTTACCGATCCAGGATCCGCACACTGCCTGCTCGTCAATGGCCCGCCAACCGTGGATATCACGGCGGACAAAAAGTTCATCTGTATCTGGAAATGGGATTTCAGCTGCGTGCCGCGCAAAGAGATAGCCGAGTTGATAGCGCTGATCCTGGCGATAACGCAAAGCAATGGCATAGAGCGCCTCAGCCCGGGTCGGCCTAAACTCCCAAGCCCGTAAATAGGCGTCCTGAACATCGGGCCAAGGCGCGTCAAGACACGACAGCGCTTCCGCCTGGCGGTATAGAGCAAGGTAAGTCTCCTCACTCCAGCCACTCATCTCGGCCCGCCGTGCATACCATTCGCAGGCGTTCACGAAATCACCTAGGTCGTAGTAACTCTGCGCCAGATAGAAAACCGACCTAGGGTCATCAGGATCACGTTCAATCTCAGCAAGCAACAGATCGCGGTCGCGGGCGTATTTCTGCGGATCTAAGTTGCGGGCGCCCAGGCGACGAGATTCAATGTGGTAATTGCCCTCAAGTCGAACCAACACATTTGGCGCATCGCACACAACATATTCGTGAACCACGCCCTCATACCGTATGGGTAACCCGGCACGGAATAATTGCGGTCGCCAGTAGACATCACCCTCTTGCGCAATACGCATCGAATAAATATCGGCGCTTAGCTGAGTGAAATCGATTGTGCCGCTAGGTTTGTCATCGGCATCAACAACCCAGATATAGTCGCCGTGACCTTGAGCGAGCAGAAGAGCCTCGGAGCGGTTGTGGCCGAAGTTAAGCCACGGCCGCTCATGGAGCTCACCGGGGATGCCAAGGGCGGCCATGTGGCGTTTGATCAGTTCTTGGGTGCCATCGTCCGAGCCGGTGTCCACGATCACCCACGCGCTGAGATAAGGCGCAACCTCGTTGAGTGTCTCTTGGATAACGTGAGCTTCATTGCGCACGATCATGTTCAGACAAATTTTCGGGAGAGCAGCCGCGGGCTCAGACACGGCCAGATCGTACCCGGCGGCCCCGGGCAACGCCATGACTCGGGGTGCAAAAAATAGCGGTTACGGCACGCTTCGCGGCCGAGAATCAGGAAATTTTGCTCAGCACGGCGCGCCGCAACGCGATCTCTTGCGGCTAGAGGGGCCGGTAACCCATAATCCCCGTTGGGCGAGGCCGGGTCGGGAGGGGGCAACCCACGAGCGATCCGTGATCCTCGAAAAATTAACTGGGAGGAAGTTACCGCCGCAGTGAACGCTGACTACGATCCAAACAACGAGGTTGTCGCCCGCCAATACGAGCGATGGAGATACCCACAGCCGATCCAGGACCTCGCGGTGTGGGCCCAAAGAAATTGGGAGCAATTCGATCCGGTGTATGTACACCGGATTTTGTGGCCGGATCGGGAGTATAACCCGGATCTTGATATTTTGATCGCCGGTTGTGGTACCAACCAAGCGGCAGCCTTTGCCTTTACTAACCGTAAGGCCAAGGTAGTGGGGATTGATATAAGTCAGCGATCTTTAGACCATCAGCAGTATTTGAAAGACAAATATGGGCTCTGGAACCTAGAACTGCATCGACTTCCTATTGAAGAGCTGTCAACATTGGAAAGCGATTATGATCTTATTGTTTCGACTGGAGTTTTGCATCATATAGCGGATCCGTTAACAGGAATGAAAGCGCTCGCCAGTTGTTTACGCCCCGATGGCGCTATGGGGGTCATGCTTTATGCAAAGTATGGCCGGATGGGGATCGATCTACTGGAATCGGCATTTCGCGATTTAGGATTAAGGCAAGACCAAAAGTCCATTCACATGGTCCGTGAGATGCTTCCTTTGCTTCCTCCGGAACACCCAGTGCAAAGTTATTTCAAAATATCCCCGCATCTTGCAGAGTCCGACCCTGCCCTGGTGGATACTTTTCTGCATGGCCGCGCTCGTAGCTACACCATCGATGAATGCCGCGACCTCGTCGACTCTGCCGGCCTGGCCTTTCAAGGATTACTTCTTAATTCACCGTACTACACGCATAATTGGTTTTCACCGGGCAGCGCGTTCCGCTCGATTGTCGATTCCTTGCCCGATGCCAAGGTGTGGTCATTGATGGAACATCTCCACGTGAGAAACGGATGCCACTTTTTTATGGCATGTCGTTCCGATCGGCCAGAAAAGAGCTATAGAATAGATTTCTCCACATCCGATTCTCTTAATTATGTTCCGATTATGCGGGTTCGATGCGGCTTAGATGGGACAGATATTTTTCGACCGGATTGGCGCATGAGTCTTACCCCGGCGCAATTCCGCTTTGTGCGATATGCCGACGGGCGTCGAACGATTCGCGAGATCGCAGAGCGTGTGGCGCACAGTGGGGAAGCGCCGCGAGCCAGCGCGGCTGACTTTGAGGAATTCGGTCGTAAGCTATTCGAGTCACTATGGCGTCTTGACTTTTTTTCGATGGCCTTGAGTGCACCATCGAAACGTAAGGCACGTACCAAACCCGTTTAGCCGATGGGCCGTTCATGCCGGATAACGGCGTGGGGTAAAAACTCGGTCCCCTGAACTGTCTGAATACCACTGAGTTTGCGAAGATCCAATAATCAAAAGACAGTTCATGTCGACATCGGCTGGGTCGAGATCGGCCAGCCGAACTACGGTGATCCGTTCGCTGGGGCCGGAGACATTACGGCCAATTACCACCGGCGTGCCGGGTTCGCGATGGTCGAGCAGCAGGTCCCGCATGGCACCGACCTGCCAGGTTCGCGTCGCTGACGCCGGGTTGTAGATGGCCAGTACCAGGTCGCTAGCAGCAGCGGCGGTGAGCCGCGCGGCAATCACTGGCCACGGTTTGAGCCGATCCGACAGCGAGATCACTGCGTAGTCGTGGCCCAGCGGAGCGCCGACTCGGCTGGCGACCGCCTGGGCGGCCGTCATCGCTGGGATCACCCGGACCTGCACACCAGGCCACCGGGTGGCTTCCTCAAGAACAGCTGTAGCCATGGCGAACACGCCAGGATCACCAGATGACACCACAGCCACCGCATGCCCCTGTTCAGCTAGCTCACAGGCCAGTCGCGCCCGCTCAGGTTCGTCGCTGTTGTCGCTAGCGTGCCGCCGTTGACCGTCACGGATCGAAATGCGGTCCAGATACCGGCCATAGCCGATCAAATCAGTTGCCGCGGCCAATTCCCGACGGCTCTGGGGAGTCATCCAGTCGCTGTCACCGGGGCCAAGACCAACCACAACGACGGTATGTGACAACCGCCGATCAGGTGCCCGCCCACCCGGGAGGACAGCCAGCGAGAAGTACGGGACGCTGGTCTCATCGACATCCGCGACCGGCAACACCCGTTGCCCGGCTGTGCTAGCCCGCTCGACATAGATTGCTCCATCGAGCTGGCCAGCCGCTGAAAGGGCCTCTCGCACCGCAGCATACGAGCGGCCGAGCTTAAGCACCACAGCAGCATCGGCATCAGCAAGTCGGCGGGTTAGCTCAGGAATCGGCAATGTTCCTGGCAACACGGACAGTACTTGGTCACCGGCGACTAAAGGTGTGCTGATCGCCGCCGCAGCAGCGCTCACCGAAGTAACGCCGGGCACAATGACAGCGTCAAACCGGTGCGTCAATCGGGTATGCACATGCATGTAAGAGCTGTAGAACAGCGGGTCACCTTCAGCCAGGAGGGCCACATCACGGCCGGCGTCAAGGTGTGCGGCGATTCGTTCGGCGGCCTCGGTATAGAAATCTTCCAGCGCGCCCGCGTACCCGCCAGGGTGGTCTGTTGTCTCGGTTGTCACCGGGTAAACCAGATGCTCTTCGATCTGGCCGGGCCGCAAATACTGTTCGGCAATCCCGCGGGCAATGCTGTGACCGTGTTGGGCGCTGTGGTAGGCCACCACATCAGCCTTACCGATGATTCGGGCAGCCTTAATGGTCACCAATTCCGGGTCGCCTGGACCCAGCCCGACGCCCCAGAGTGTGCCTCGGTTCTTCATCGCTGAGCTGCTATCGCGTTGACTGCTGCGGCCGCCATGGCGCTACCCCCACGTCGGCCCTGGACCACCAGATAGGACATTCCGCGTGGCCGGGCAATGAGTTCCTGCTTGGACTGCGCTGAGCCAACGAATCCGACCGGCCCGCCCAACACCGCGACTGGTGGCGCTATCCCTTCATCAAGCAGTTCGAGTAGCCGAAACAGCGCGGTGGGCGCGTTACCCATCGCTACTACCGCGCCCGCCAGCCGGTCCGCCCATAGTTCAACTCCAGCTGCCGAGCGAGTGGTGCGCCGCCGGGCCGCCATATCTGCCGCACGCGGATCGGCTACCAATGACACGATCTCGTTGGCGGCGGGCAACCGCGCAGTGGTGATGCCGGAAGCCACCATCGAGGAGTCGCATAGCACCGGGGCGCCGCTGGATAGAGCGGCGCTGACCCTGGTCACCACATCCTCGGTATAGGCAATATGTTCGCTGAGATCGACCTGTCCGCAGGTGTGGATCAACCGCACAACGACATTGGCGACATCGACCGGAAATCGTGTCAGGTCCGCTTCGGCCCGGATGGTGGCAAACGACTGGCGGTAGATTTCGTCGGCGTCCCGAAGGTAATCGAGCACCCGCTCACCCTAAAGGGTTGTCATGGCTGGCGGCGCAGCACTCGGTATCCCTCAGCCGTAGCGACAAGTACCTCACCGGTTGGTGGACTGCCGCAGGCCCGTTCGCAGCCGACGAAATGGCGGTGCCAGCCAGCTTGTTCGGAGCGCACCGCCAGGCTCGCATCGGCGCGCACATCAGCGGCCGCATGCACACAACCGGGGCGGCCAGTACATGAGCTGATCCTGAGCCAGGGGGAGTGCTCGTCGAACACCAAACCTAACGGTGCCAGCACCCGCAAGGCCGCATCCGCGGTGTCTTCGTCGAGATCGCAGACGAGCATCGATCGCCAAGGCGTGACCACTAATGGTGCCCCGATCCCAGCCAGGCATGCCGCGACGTCAGCCGGCAACACCCCAAGCGGGACTGCAGCGCCCAAAGCAACTCGATTGTCATCCTGATCGATCCAGCCCACCGGCGCCGTGGTGACCGGCGCAAACCCACGAGCTAACGTCAGATCAAGGGACGGGGGCCCCGCAACACCAGCCAAGAGCTCGACTGGATTAGCCAATTCTTTTACACGCCAAGAAGTTCCGCGCAATGCGGCAAATCTCAGCCCGACACCGACTAGCGCGTCGATGAGGTGGGGCACGTCGTTAGCCGGTAACCGAATACCGGTATCACGTCCGGCCAGCAATAGTGCGCAGCCCGCTGCCGAAGTATCGCCAAGGACATGTAGACCGACATCGGCCCCTAGCCCGGATACGTCTGCGCGGCCGTCGTCAATGCTGAACCAGAAACGGCCGGGCAGCGACGCTAATTCGGGACGGGCTTGAATCGCATCGTCTAAATCGATGACCCAAGTCCGCACATCGACATGTCCGCCACGTCGGCCAGAAAGCGGCGACGCCACGATGTTGCGGATCCGTTCATGAGTCCTTGATGGCAGCAGATCAGCCTCTGCAACTAAAGCGGTGACGGCGCCGAGGTCGGCGACTCCACGTAGTTGTATGTTGCCACGGGCGGTCAGTTCCAATGCACCAGAAGCGAATTGATTCGCGGCAATGGCCAGCGTAGCCAACTGAGCGGCGGTGATCATGCCACCTGGCAATCGGATTCGCACCACGGCGCCATCGGCAGCGTGGTGCACCTCAAGCACACCCGGACAGGCGTCGACATCGCGAGCTCTGGGCATGATTTACAGTACGACGCCTCCCCGCGGCAGTGTCAGGTCCATGGAGTTATCCGCCCTCGTTATGCACTTTTGAGATGGTGAGAGCAGTACTCGTGAGCGGCGATTGCCGCGAACTTCGCGGCGCTATCGAGGGTGAAACCCGGATTGGAGTTCTTCACTTCATTGAGGACGTCGATACCCGACATACCGCTTTCCATGAGCCCGCACACCGCTTGGCCAGCCGCAACGGCTTGGGGTGCGCTGCGGTAGGTAATCCCAGCATTGTTGAGTGCGTTCAGGAAGCCGTCATCGATGACGGCACCGGGCTCAGCGGTCGCGGTCGTGGCGACTGCGATCCCAGCCATGAACATGACGCTGGCAACCAATGCCGAAAGCAAGGCCAGAATTTTCACCGTACATTTCCTTCCGCTAACCCCATGGCAAACTGCGGGGTGTGGTTTTCGCTGGGTTCGTCGCGGACAGATGCACCGCGTGGATTCCCGGGCGTTGATACAGCTCGGCCACCAAGCTGTCAAACCCCGTCGAATCGGTATGCCAGTGCTGTACCGCCGGATTATTGGGCTGCTTGGATAACTCCGCGACGAGAATTTCAAGCTGCGCCGATTCGGTGTGACTTTTCCGAACGGACACACCACCCCGACAAGCAAGACCACCGAGTGCACCCCCCGCTAAACCTGCCAGACTCATCCGACTCAGCATGCCTGCCGCCACCGGTACCGCTTGCACCTCGGTGTCCGGCACTGCCGCGGCAAGCATTCTGATAGCTGGAGTGGTTGCGACCCAGCTAGGCGGTACCGACAAGCTACCAACTAAGCCGGCACGTCCGATACCTGCCGATGCCGTTGATGCCGTAGCACCCAGGCTCGGCATTCCCGCTGCCCCGGTCTCACCGAGCCCGGCACCCAGATTCGGTAGCCAGCCACCCAGCGCTCCCGCTAAACCGCCGGGGCGATAGAACTTCTGAAACTGCACCATCCCCATGATCGTGCTAATCATGGTGGCGTTAGCCGGCAAAATGAGTCGCGATGCCGCAGTGCTCATGGTGAACAGCGACTGATACAGCGAAGCGGTCGACGAAGACCCGGTGATGCTGTTGAGGAGTCCGCCACTTGTTGAGTTCCACGACGAGCTGGCAGATGCCAGTTCCTGCAACAAAAGTGGCACCGCGGTCAGAGCCGATTGCGCGTTGGCGCCTATCGAAGCACCAGCCTCCTGACCTACAGCCAGATGCTGCTCGATTAGCTCTACCGCATTAGTGGTCGGTGGAGGTGTATTGAACGGCGTTACTTGGGTAGCAGCTGCCGACAAGCCGGCGTAGTTGTACATAGCGGCGGCGTCTTGAGCCCACATCTGTGTGTACTGGGCTTCAATGGCCGCGATTGCCGCTGCATTTTGCCCGACAATATTTGTCGCTACTAACGCTGCCAGTTGGGCGCGATTGGCCGCGATCAGCGCTGGGGGAACTGCGGCGGCCAATGCCGTCTGATATGCGCCTGCCGCGGCATGAGCTTGCCGGGCAGTCTGCTGAGCGTGTTCTGCCGTAGTTGACATCCATGCCGCATAGGGCGCGGCCGCAGCTGCCATGGTCACCGATGATGGACCTGACCATGACTCGTTGGTCAGATCTGCGATCAACGCATCGTAGGAAGTTGCCATCGATTGCAGCTCACCAGCCAGCCCATCCCAGGCTGCTTCGGCGGCTAAGAGCGGCTCCGATCCCGGACCGGAATATATTCGTGCGGAGTTAATCTCCGGGGGTAAGGCACCGAAATCCATGTGCGTACTTCCCTTCATTTCTGGGTTGGGGGCAGCACGATGATGGTGACTGCGGTGGCGACGTCCGTGGCGGCGGTAGGCGTGGCGGCGGCATGACTAGTGACGGCGTGACCAGCGGTAGTACCGATGGAGCGAATAATGCCGTCACCAAAGGTGCGGCCAGCCAAGCCCGATAAAGCCATGTTGCTTGCGAGGCCGCTCGGACTGTCCGCCGCACCGCCGGCGCCAGCTAGGCCAGGCCCAGAGAACACCTTGGCGACTGGGGTAATCGCCGGAGCAGCCGCAGCCCAGGTTTGGGGCACCGACAGTCCTCCGATCAGACCCCCATTAGCCATCCTTGCGGGTGCTAAATCTGTTCCTGCACAAGCTGATCGCAATGTTGCTGGTGGCGAATTCGAAGACGGCAAGAATGAAGCCGGTAACCATGACTTCACCTGGCCACTGCTCAACACGGTGGCCACACCTTGACCGTTTTGGGGTAGCAGAACATTTTGGATACCGAACAAATAAGGTGCAACAGCCACATTAGTGAACGCAAAAGGCGAGTACGGTCCGGTGAGGTTGGTGGCCAGCGTGGCCAAGCTCGACATGCTCGACATGCTCGACATGCTCGACATGCTCGACATGCTCGACGTTAATCCCGACGCCGACGATGTCGATGATGCCGCCGACCGCAACGCGAGGCCTTGCAAAGCCTCTGGCACCACAGAAACCAGCTGCGACAACATCGCTTGGATGTCGGCGCCTATCCCCGTGCCAGCGGCTTGGGCCACCGCTGCGGCCTGGCCCGCAGCCCCACTGGAATTGGCGGTCTGTGGTGGTGGGGTGAATGGCGTGATTTGTGCGGCAAGAGCCGAGGAACCCGCATAGTCGTACATGGCCGCCGCGTCTTGGGCCCACATCTGAGCGTAGTGGGCTTCAGCGACGGCGATCTGCGGGGTGTTTTGTCCCAGTAGGTTAGTCGCAATCAGCATCATCAGCAGGCTGCGATTAGCCATAATGACCGGCGGGGGGACTGTCGCGGCGAACGCGGTTTCATACGCCGCCGCCGCGGCCTTGGCCTGAATAGCTGCCCGTTCCGCCTGGGCAGCGGTCGCACTGATCCACCCTAGGTAGGGAGTGATTGCCACGGCCATTGCGCTCGCTGACGGACCAAGCCATGATGCGTCAACCAAGCCCGAGATCTCCGACCGGTAAGTGGCTGCCGCGCAATACAATTGGACAGACAAATCGTCCCAGGCCGCTGCGGCAGCCAACATCGGCCCTGGCCCCGGACCAGCATAAATTCGACCGGAGTTGACTTTTGGCGGTAAAACCCCGAAATCCATGTCGACACCCCCTCACTAATGGACAACGAGAAGATATGGCGTCCAAGCACTCTGGATATTCCGAACATGGTGCGTCGAAATTGTTCGCGGTACGTTCCCGGCACGTCATCGCAGCGTGAACTGTTAATCTCACCAGGCAAGTCAATTCAGTGAGATCTATTATGAATTAAGGAAATTCGCCAACTACGATGTTACCGGCGAGAAAAATTAGGAACCGCAATATGACTGTGGCGTTAACTCACCCACCGGAAAGCTGACTTGTGAGCAGGTTGTAGCAAGCGGGTCATCGCGGGAAGTCTTGTCGCAACAACACATCCCTACGGTGAGCGCATGTCATTGCAGATCCGTCGGCACACCATCGACGATTGGGATGCCGAAGATATTGACGCATGGAACAGTGGTGGCGCCAAGATCGCGCGCCGGAACCTGATCTGGTCCATCGTCGCTGAGCACGTTGGGTTTTCGGTCTGGTCCGTTTGGTCGGTAATGGTTTTATTCATGCCGCAAAACGTCTACCACATCGATGCCGCGGGGAAATTTTTTCTCGTCGCGATGCCCACGCTAGTCGGGGCGATCATGCGATTGCCCTACACCTTTGCCAGTGCAATGTTTGGTGGCCGTAACTGGACAATCTTCTCGGCGTTGATACTCACAATCCCGGCAATGTTGACACTGTATTTCATGGCGCGCCCGGGAACTTCCTACACGACCTTCATGATTGTGGCAGCAATCGCCGGATTCGGCGGAGGTAATTTTGCATCGTCGATGACCAATATCAACGCGTTCTATCCGCAGCGCCTGAAAGGGTGGGCATTGGGTTTGAATGCGGGCGGCGGCAATATCGGCGTCGCGGTCATCCAGATCATCGGGCTGGTGGTCTTGGCTACCGCGGGAAACCGCTCCCCACATTGGATATGCGCAGTGTATTTAGTATTACTTTCGGTTGCCGCGGTCGGCGCCGCACTGTTCATGGATAACCTCTCGAACCAGCGCACCGATGCCCGTTCGATGATCGAAGTTATGCGATACCGGGACTCGTGGCTAATCGCACTGCTCTACATTGGCGCTTTCGGATCATTCATCGGCTTTTCGTTCGCATTCGGCCAGGTGCTTCAGATAAGTTTTCTCGCCCGCCATAACACCAGCGTGACCCCGGCGATGACCGCTCATGCAGCGCTTCACGCTGCACAGATCGCCTTCATTGGCCCTCTCCTGGGATCCATTGCGCGTCCCCTAGGCGGCTGGTTGTCTGACCGCATTGGTGGCAGCAAGGTCACGGTCTGGACGTTTGCCGCCATGATCGCCGCAGCCGGCTGGCTTGTCACGTTCGGGACGATCGCCGACTCCCAGCACCGCATCCCTTCAGGCGGTGTTCTGGTGGCATACGTGATTGGGTTCATTGGGCTGTTCATCTTGTCAGGAATCTGCAATGGGTCGGTGTATAAGATGATTCCGGTGCTCTTTGAGGCAAAAGCGCAGAGTATCAATAGCTTTCGAACCGGTGACCGGACCGATTGGGCGCGTCAGATGTCGGGTGCGTTGATCGGAATCGCCGGTGCGATTGGAGCACTCGGCGGCGTGGGCATCAACGTCGCGCTGCGGGCGTCGTATTTGTCGACAGCGAAGTCGGCGACAACGGCTTTCGAAGTCTTTCTGGGATTTTACGTGTTGTGCACGGCAATCACCTGGTATGCCTATGTGCGTAAGCCCGTCACCGAGCCCACGGCTAAGACCGTGACCTTCGACGGGGCTCTCGAAGTAGCGGCGGCACCAGCATGAAATCGCTGCCGAAGTCAGTTGTGGTTGTTGGCCATGGGATGGTGGGCCACCATTTTGTCGAAGCACTGCGGAGCCGCGACTTCGATGGTCGGTGGCAAGTAACCGTGGTGGGGGAGGAGCCGACGCCGGCCTACGATCGGGTCGCGTTATCGGCGTACGTGGGCAGTTGGGATCGTAGTGCCCTTGCCCTGTCCGGAAATGATTACGCCGGAGACGATTTAGTGCGATTGCGGGTAAATGATCAGGTCACCACCATCGACCGCGAGGCTCGCGTTATTAGCACAGCGACCGGGGATGAGATCGGCTACGACGCGCTGGTGCTGGCCACCGGTTCCTATCCGTTTGTTCCACCCATCCCTGGCAAGGACCTGAAACGCTGCTTTGTTTACCGAACATTGGATGATCTCGACGCAATCCGTACAGCCGTCGAAACCGCTGAACCCGGATTTGTCGGCGTCGTCGTTGGCGGCGGACTGCTTGGGCTTGAAGCAGCAAATGCTTTGCAGCTGTTGGGTTTAACACCTCATATCGTAGAACTGGCACCACGACTTATGCCGCTTCAAGTCGATGAGGGCGGCGGCGCGGTGCTGGCCAACCTTGTTCGCGCCATGGGCCTGACCGTGCATACCGGGGTATCGGCCACCGAAATCAAGGACCATGGTGATGAGCTGCGGGTCGCACTCTCCAACGGTGAAACTATCGACGCTGCGGTATTGGTGTTCTCCGCAGGGGTACGGCCCCGCGATGAACTGGCCCGCGCCTGCGGTCTCGACATCGCAGAACGTGGCGGTGTGCTCACCGATCTCGCTTGCCAAACAAGCGATCCGGCCATCTATGCGGTTGGTGAAGTAGCCGCAATCGAGGGACGCTGTTACGGGCTAGTGGCACCGGGCAACGCCACCGCGGAGATAGTCGTTGACCGTCTACTCGGTGGCAATGCCGAATTTCGGGGTGCCGATCTGTCCACAAAGCTGAAGTTACTAGGTGTCGATGTAGCCAGTTTCGGCGACGCACACGCGACCAGCGAAGGCGCACTCGAAGTTGTGCTCATGGACGCCGTCAAAGGCACTTACGCCAAACTCGTTGTCTCTGATGATGCGTCGATTCTGCTCGGGGGAGTTCTGGTCGGTGACGCGACTGCATACGGGACCTTGCGAGCCTTAATTGGCCGACCCCTGCCGACCGACCCGGCGACATTGATCGCACCGGCCGCCGCTGAAATAGGCCTCAATGCCTTACCCGATGATGCGCAGATCTGCTCCTGCAACAACGTCACCAAGGGCGCCATCTGTGCCGCGATTAGCAACGACGCCTGCGATGTACCCGCGATCAAGTGCGCTACCAAGGCCGGAACATCTTGCGGCAGTTGTGTTCCGATGATCAAAAGACTGTTAGCTGCACAAGGTGTTGAGCAATCCAAGGCACTGTGCGAGCATTTTGCGCAATCGCGAGCGGAGCTGTTTCACATTGTGCAAGCTACCGGGATACGCACATTCTCGGGCTTGATCGCCAAGCACGGCAACGGAACCGGATGTGACATCTGCAAACCAGCTGTCGCATCAATTCTCGCATCCACCTCATCGGAGCATATTCTCGACGGCGAATCGGCAGCTTTGCAAGATACCAACGACCATTTCCTGGCCAACCTACAGCGCAATGGAACTTATTCAGTGGTGCCTCGCCTACCCGGCGGCGAGATCACTGCAGAGCAACTGATTGCGATCGGCGAGGTCGCTCGCGACTTCGGCCTGTACACCAAGATTACCGGTGGACAGCGTATCGACCTGTTCGGCGCTCGGGTCGAACAGCTACCAACGATTTGGCGGCGGCTCATCAATGCCGGGATGGAGTCCGGGCATGCCTACGGTAAGGCGCTGCGGACCGTGAAAAGTTGCGTTGGGTCGACGTGGTGCCGTTACGGCATGCAAGATTCAGTTGACATGGCAGTTCAGTTAGAACTGCGGTACCGCGGCTTACGCTCGCCGCACAAGATCAAAATGGGCGTTTCGGGGTGCCAACGGGAATGCGCTGAGGCGCGCAGCAAGGATGTCGGTGTTATCGCCACCGAGAACGGATGGAACCTTTACGTCGGCGGTAACGGTGGCGCAACCCCCAAACATGCGCAACTGCTTGCTAACGACCTCGATACGGCGACCTTGGTGCGCTACATCGATCGGTATCTGATGTTTTACATTCGCACCGCCGATCGGCTGCAACGCACGGCAGTCTGGCAAGAAACCCTCGAAGGCGGCCTTGAGCACATTCGCACAGTCGTGTGCGAAGACTCGCTGGGTATCGCCGACGAATTGGAGGCCGCAATGGCCCGACACGTCGCCGACTATTCCGACGAATGGGCAGGAGTACTTGCCGACGAGGCAAAACTTTCCCGATTCGTATCGTTTGTCAACGCTCCCGACCAACCTGATCCGACCGTCGTGTTCGACAACAGCGGGCCACGGAAAGTGCCGGTGCTCCTTGGTACACCGCAGATTGGTGACAGATCGGAAAGCTCGCCTTAATCACCCGGAAACATATCGGACGTGCAATTGCCTCGGAAGGGGGAACGACTGATGACTGTGCTTGTTGAACGGCCGCAAGTCATCAAACGCGGCGGCCGCTCCTGGACAAAAGCCTGTCCACTCGAGTCACTGCTACCTGGACGCGGGGTTGCTGTGTTGTTGCCGAGCGGAGACCAGGTTGCCCTCTTCCTCTTGTCTGATCACACGTTGGCCGCGGTGAGCAACATTGACCCATTCGGCCGAGCCGCGGTGATGTCGCGTGGCATCACCGGCGACCGTAATGGTGAGCCCACCGTTGCATCGCCGCTGCTCAAACAGATTTTCTCGCTTCGTGATGGACGCTGCCTCGATGACGAGTCCCGCTCCTTAACGGTCTACGACATCCAGGTGACCAATGGAATCGTTGAAATTGCCGGTGCGTAAGCCACTGGCAGGATTCACCATCGGGGTGACTGCGGCCCGCCGGTCAGAGGAATTCATCACGCTGTTGGAACGCCGCGGCGCTACAGTGGTGCACGCCCCAGCCATTCGCATTATCCCACTCGTCGATGATGCCGAATTGCATCGCGTCACACGCTTACTCATCGCCAAGCCGCCTGATGTAGTGGTCGTGACAACCGGCATCGGTTTCCGCGGCTGGATTGAGGCCGCCCATGGTTGGGATGTTGCCGAAAAGTTGATCAGCGCATTCGGGTCAACGCGCATCCTGGCAAGAGGGCCCAAGGCCCGGGGCGCCGTCCGCCAGGCCGGATTGTGTGAGGAATGGAGTCCGGAGTCCGAAGCGTCACCGGAAGTACTTGACCGACTACTGGCTGACGGCGCGTCCGGTTTACGCATCGCAGTTCAGCTGCATGGCGCCGCCTCCGAGTGGGAACCCAATGCCGACATCTGTGAAGCGTTGATGATGGCTGGCGCGCAAGTAATCAAGGTACCGGTGTACCGCTGGAGACCGCCTGAAGATACCCGGCCGATGGATCAGCTCATCGGGATGATCGTGCACGCTGACATCGATGCGGTGAGTTTCACCAGCGCCCCAGCGGTGGCTTCGATGCTGCAACGCGCCAAAGCGCTGGGCTGTGTAGCTGAACTTATCGCCGCATTACGCGATCCAGTAGCCGCCGTCTGCGTGGGCCCAGTCACGTCAGCGCCGCTACGCAGGCTAGGCGTTCGCGCAGTACACCCCGATCATTACCGGCTCGGTGCACTCGCCCGATTAATCAGCGACGAGGTGCCACTGCGCGCTCGCCATGCCAACGCGGGAGGACACCGCATTGGTGTGCGCAGAACAACGGTAGAAGTTGATGGTGAGGTTCGTCCGGTGCCCCCGGCCGCGATGGCATTGCTGCGACGACTAATGGCCAACCCCGGCTGGGTGGTATCTCGGGAGGACTTGCTCGCCCAGCTGCCAGGGGGTGGGGGAGATACGCATGCCGTCGAGACTGCGATGACCAGATTGCGTTCGGCGCTCGGCGTGCCAGGCGCGGTCCAGACCGTGGTCAAGCGTGGTTACCGGCTGTCGATCGACTCGACGGAATGCGATCCTCTCGGGTCTTAACGCCGGGGCCCTACCGGGCCAGTCGAAGATTGTCCAACCTCTGTTGATTATTTGCCAGAGGCCCCGTAGAATAATAGAGTCTCGCACGACTCGGCGGGAGAGAATCTCATTTCCAAAAAGCATGGAAAGCCGAAATGACTCACTGGTTTAGTAATGGATCGCTGACCCGAATTGAAAAATTCGATAAACTAAATGGATTCGTGCCGAAAAATGGGATTTTTGAAGAAATTAGATACGGTAACGAAACCGTTACGCGCGAGAGTATTATAGCAGCGCCAAAAAACAGCGGAATTGACGCATTTCTTGATCGGCAGCTAGAAAAAAAGACATATGAATGGGAGCATTTCGGCAAAAGCGAAGCAGCCAAGCGCCCGTGGGCGATATACATTTGCATCGGCCTTTTTCTTATTGTAGCAATAATAATGCTTTTCCTCTTCGTGCCGAGTTCGCCAGCGAACGTTCTTGGCGATAAAAATAGTCGAAAAAGTTCCCCCGGCAAAGAAGGGCCGACGGCAGAAAAAGCGTTCGCTATCAGTGGCGGCCACTTCCAGAGAATCTATGAAATGCTGCAAGAAATCGGCTTAGGCGATGGGTGGGCGGGAGATTCCAGTACGTTTTATTCGACCAACAATAACGGGTTCACTAATCTCGTAGATTTGCTTGTTGCGGTAAGTCAGGGTGTAGACGCCACCGTGCAAACCGAAGGCGCGCAAGTCAATGCCGGCAAGGAAACCCTCGCAAATGCCTTCGGCGGGCTACAGCTAGCGATGCCAGTTTCGGAATCCCTATATTTTTCCGGTCCGGCCGGTCCAGCTATTTCTACCAATTTTCAACTCGTGGTGGCCAACTCCGCGATAGGCACCGGTACGGATACGGCAAATACCATGCATGAAAGCTCGCGAAAGCACGGAGAACGTCTGGCCGCACTAGCTCGACTCTATGACGAAGCGCTCCGAATTGTGTCCTCTGCCGATTCGGTGGCGTCGATCCGGCGAGAGTATTTGGGGTCAGGATCGTCGACGCTCGCGGCCACGGTGTCAATGTTTCACGAGCTCAACGTGTCGACTATGTCGAAGGAATCTGGTCGGCCAGGTCTATCAGTGGCCAGGGTGCGGCACCGCACTCCCGTGGGTGCGCTATTCGGTTTGCTGACCGCGCCATTAGCGCGTCGAAACGCTCGCCCTGGGGCTCCTGCGCAAGCCGCGCCCGCACCAGGCGTCGATGAGAAAGAGTAGACCGTAGCCAGCGCCACCGAGGCCGAGCGCGCACCTGTCGATGTCTCCGCTGTCGCATTTTGATTTACCATAACCCACCCGAACAGGTTGGCCCAGCTGGAAGAGTTTCGGCGAAAATACGAAGCGGCAAGACTCGAAGAGCAAGAAAGTAATGTAGCTCATCCCACCGATTCATCGGCACCGACTTGCGGTACTAATGACGGGTGACCGAACCCACCATCTTGTTGTTGTCTACCTCTGATACCGATCTGATCAGTGCCCGCTCGGGCGGCAAGAACTACCGATGGGCCAATCCCGCGCGGTTGGTCGATGGCGAGTTGGCAAACCTACTTGCCGACGCCGAAGTCGTGGTGGTGCGGATACTCGGTGGCTACCGGGCTTGGCAGGAGGGTATCGATGCGGTGCTCGCCAGCGGTCTCCCGGTGGTGCTGGTCAGTGGCGAGCAAGCCGCCGATGCCGAGCTGACCGGCCGTTCCACGGTTGCCGCTGGCATTGCCGTGCAAGCCCATATCTATCTAGCCCACGGCGGTACAGAAAATCTGCGCCAGCTGCACGCCTTCCTCTGTGACACGGTGTTGATGACCGGCTTCGGCTTTGCACCGCCAACCGCTACCCCGTCCTGGGGCGTGTTGCAACGCGCAACGACGACCACCCAAGGCCCAACCATTGCAGTGCTGTTTTATCGGGCCCAGCAGCTTGCCGGCAATACCGGCTATATCGAAGCACTGTGCCAGGCCATCGAAGATGCCGGGGGGCGGCCACTGCCGGTGTATTGCGCCTCATTACGCATGGCCGAACCGGAGCTGCTGAACACCCTGGCTACCGCAGAGGCAATGGTGGTTACCGTGTTGGCGGCCGGGGGAGCCCGACCGGCCACGGCATCTGCTGGTCAAGACGATGATAGTTGGAACGTTGAACACCTTGCAGCACTTGATATCCCAATTTTGCAAGGTCTGTGCTTAACCAGTTCACGAGAACAATGGCGCGCTCATGACGACGGTCTGAGCCCACTCGATGTCGCCACCCAGGTCGCCGTGCCCGAGTTCGATGGACGCATTATCACGGTGCCGTTCTCGTTTAAAGAAATTGACCATGAGGGGTTGATCTCCTACATCGCCGATCCGGAGCGGTGCGCGCGGGTAGCCGGCTTGGCGGTCGCCCATGCCCGGTTACGCAAGATCGCACCCGCCGACAAGCGAGTGGCGATCGTGTTCTCCGCCTATCCCACTAAGCACGCCCGCATCGGCAACGCGGTTGGTTTGGACACCCCAGCTAGCGCGATAGCCCTGCTGCGATGCATGGCCGAACGCGGATATCAGATAGGCGACCTGCCCGGTGTCGCTGCCGGAGACGGGGATGCCTTGGTACACGGACTGATTGAACGCGGTGGTCAAGATCCGGACTGGCTTACTGACACACAGCTGGCCGGTAACCCCATCCGAATCTCCGCCAAGGATTACCGCAACTGGTTCGCCACCTTGCCAATTGAGCTAGCGGATGCTGTACAGAAGCATTGGGGTCCACCGCCGGGCGATTTGTTCGTTGACCGGAGCACTGACCCTGACGGTGAAATCGTTATCGCTGCAATGCAAGCCGGCAATGTTGTGCTGATGGTTCAACCGCCACGTGGTTTTGGCGAAAACCCAGTGGCTATCTACCACGATCCTGACTTGCCGCCCAGCCACCACTACCTGGCCGCTTATCGCTGGCTGGATACCGGTTTTGGTGCCCACGCATTAGTACACCTGGGTAAGCACGGCAACTTAGAGTGGCTGCCCGGCAAAACACTGGGCATGTCAGCGTCCTGCGGTTCCGATGCCGCCTTAGGTGATTTGCCGCTGATCTACCCATTTCTGGTCAACGATCCCGGTGAAGGTACTCAAGCCAAACGAAGAGCACATGCTGTGCTGGTCGACCACCTCATCCCACCGATGGCGCGCGCCGAAACCTACGGCGACATCGCCCGGCTAGAGCAACTACTTGACGAACATGCCAACATCGCCGCACTGGACCCGGCCAAACTGCCGGCTATCCGTCAACAAATCTGGACACTGATCCGTGCGGCCAAAATGGATCACGACCTCGGGTTAACCGAACGCCCGGCGGACGACTCGTTCGACGATATGCTGCTGCACGTCGATGGTTGGTTGTGCGAGATCAAGGATGTCCAAATCCGCGACGGACTGCACATTCTTGGACAACCGCCCACTGGTGAAGCCGAAATTGATCTGGTGTTGGCCATATTGCGCGCTAGGCAGTTGTTCGGTGGCCAGTGCAGCGTACCGGGATTGCGCCAAGCGCTGGGTTTGGCAGAAGACGGTACCGATGAGCGGGTATCCGTCGATGAGGCCGAAGCCCAGGCACGGGGCCTGGTTACCGCCTTGCAGGCCAGCGAATGGGATCCCGAAGCCGCTGACCGGCTGACTGACAACCCCGCTGTCGCCGCGGTGCTGCGATTTGCGGCTACTGAGGTGGTGCCTCGGCTTGCTGGCACGGCCGGCGAGATTGATCAGATATTGCGGGCACTCGACGGCCGGTTTATTGCGGCCGGCCCATCAGGTTCGCCGCTGCGTGGTCTCATTAATGTGTTGCCCACCGGGCGCAATTTCTACTCCGTGGACCCCAAGGCAGTACCGTCACGACTGGCCTGGGAAACCGGTGTGGCCATGGCCGATTCGCTGCTGAGCCGTTACCTCGCTGACTATGATCAGTGGCCACAATCGGTTGGGTTATCAGTATGGGGAACCTCAGCGATGCGCACCGCCGGCGACGATATCGCCGAAGTACTTGCACTGCTAGGCGTTCGGCCAATCTGGGATGATGCATCGCGTAGAGTTGTTGGCCTGGAACCGATTTCGCTAACAGAGTTAAGCCGGCCACGCATCGATGTGACGGTGCGAATCTCCGGATTTTTCCGAGATGCCTTCCCGCACGTGGTGACAATGCTGGATGACGCCGTGCAGTTGGTAGCCGGCCTGGACGAGCCTGCCGACCAGAATTACGTGCGGGCCCATGCCCAAGCGGACTTTGCTCAACATAGCGATCAAAGGCGATCCACTACAAGGATTTTCGGATCCAAGCCCGGGACCTACGGGGCCGGATTGTTGCAGCTGATCGACAGTCGCAACTGGCGCGATAACGCCGATCTGGCAAAGGTATACACCGCGTGGGGTGGATTTGCTTATGGACGTGGACTAGACGGCCGAGAAGCTGTCGACGATATGAACCGGCAATACCGGCGCATCGCCGTTGCCGCCAAAAACACCGACACCCGCGAGCATGACATCGCCGATTCCGACGATTATTTTCAGTATCACGGCGGCATGGTCGCGACGGTTCGGGCATTGACCGGGCAGGAGCCGGCAGCCTACATCGGCGATAACACCACCCCGGACGCGGTTCGCACCCGCACGCTGTCCGAAGAGACAACCCGAGTGTTTCGCGCACGGGTGATCAATCCCCGCTGGATGACCGCGATGCGCCGACACGGCTATAAGGGCGCGTTTGAGATGGCCGCGACCGTCGACTACCTGTTCGGTTACGACGCCACCGCTGGCGTGATGGCCGATTGGATGTATGAACAGCTCACCGAGCGTTACGTCCTGGACCAGGAAAACCGCAAATTTATGACCGAATCCAACCCTTGGGCATTGCACGGTATCGCTGAGCGGCTACTCGAGGCTGCAGGCCGCGGCATGTGGGCCGACCCGGCACCAGAGACCCTCGACGGACTACGGCAAGTCTTGCTGGAAACCGAAGGCGATCTCGAAGGCTGATGACCCGCTGGCGATCCGCCACTGCCGTACATGAGTGCAGCTATTAGATTAAGCCGATGGCTCCTACCTTTTCTGACATCGCAGAATCGCACTACATTTTGCTGACTACTTTCACCAAGGATGGCCGGGCCAAACCAACCCCCATCTGGGCTGCTCCTGACGGCGATCGGCTATTAGTGATTACCGAAGAGTCGTCGTGGAAGGTCAAACGAATCCGCAACACTGCGCGCGTCACACTCGCAGCATGCGACATGCGTGGCCGCCCGAAGAGCGAAGCCGTCCAAGCCACCGCAGTCGTGCTCGATAAGTCGCAAACCGCCGCCGTCTACGCCGCCATCAGCAAGCGGTACGGGCTCATTGGCCGGGCATTCACCCTATTCAGCAAGCTCCGCGGCGGAATGAACAACAACGTCGGTCTCGAGCTTAAGGCAGCCTGACAGCCTGGAACGCACGGATTAGCGGGGCGCCAACGTGTCCTCCAGGTAACGCGGCTTGCCGCCGTAATACCCGCTAATCAGCAGCGCAATAGTCGCGACGACAAGAAACGCCAGCGATAGCGTCCAGCCGTCGGCGACGTCATGCAGGACTCCGAAAAGCAGTGGCCCGCAACAAGCCAACAAGTAACCGCCGCCCTGGACGAAGCCCGACAATCTTGCTGAACCCGCTGCGGTGCGGCAGCGAAGATTGATCAGGGTTAACACTGCCGGGAAGGTCGTCGGACCAAGGCCTAAGAAGATCACCCAGACGATGGTTGCGGTGCGCGGTGCCCACAGCAATCCAGCGAAACCGACGAGAAAGCTGAACACACAAAAGACAACGATGGGGAAGGGATTGATTAATCGCACACACACCGCGGGAGCCGCCAGCGCTGCGACGAATCCGATGCCGGAGAAGATCCCCACCATAACGCCGCCGAGCGACTCGCTGCCACCGGTCGAAGTCACGATGTGAGGCAGCCAAGTGAACATTGTGTAGGTAATCAGCGATGTCATCCCGAACATGACTGTCAGGCTCCAGGCAATAGGTGAACGCCACAGCGGCCCAAGCGTTTTAGTTGGCTTGACAGTGTCATCGACGTTGCCATCCTGTTGACGCCAGGTAAGGATCGTGATCCATGGCAGCAATGCGGCCAGCGGAATCAGCGACCACACTCCAAGAGACACGCGCCACCCATATGCGTCAGCTAGTGGAACCGTGACGATGGCGGGGATGACAGTGCCGAGCTGAATGCAGGTGAGGTAGACGGTGCTCATGAACGCGACACGATCGCCAAAGTACTTCTTGATGAGTGGCGGAATCACGATGTTGCCAATCCCCATACCGCCCAGAGCCAGGATGGTCAGAGCCAACAGCCCGGTCACGTCGAACATGATTGACCGGCCAACGATACCCACCGCTGTTGCGATGACACCCACTAAAGCCATGTGCTCGAGCCCGAATCGACGGCTAAGGGTGGGGGAGACAAACCCCGCGAGTGCAAACATTGCAGTCGGTAGCATCCCGAAGACGCCGATGACCGAATCACCGAAGCCGACCTGGTCTGACACCCGGGCCAGCAAGGGGGCTATCGAGGTGACAGCGGAACGCAGGGAGAGCGAGGACAGTACAATCGCCAACAGGATCGTGATTCGTCCGGCAAGAAGCGATGGTTTGGCAATGACCGGTTTGTGAACAATCGCCGCCGTGGCAGTCGTCATGGTGTACACCTCTCAAGGGATTTATAGAATCATCGGATGAATGGATGCATTAGTCAAATTCGGCTATGCTCAACGGGTGCAACCGGTCCGTCGTCAAACACTCATCGCGCAGGTCAGCGAGCAACTGCGCAAGGAAATCAGCTCCGGAAGATGGGCAGTGGGCGATCGCATACCTACCGAGCCGGAGCTGTGCGAACTGACCGGAACCGCCCGAAACACCGTGCGAGAAGCGGTGCAAGCCTTGGTACACGCGGGAATGCTGGAGCGGCGGCAAGGGTCGGGGACCTACGTCATCGCAGACGACGAACAGGGCCTTGCGCTCACCGGATATTTCGCCGCTGCGCGTGAACGCGATCTGTTGGAATTACGTGAAGCAGTGGAAGTTACCGCCGTGATATTGGCAGCGCGGCGGCGCGATCTCGCGGACATCGAGACGCTACGGACCGTGCTGGATCGACGAAATGAACTATGGAGCCGAAACGCTGATACGGAATGTGAACGCGCTGAAATGATTTCAGTTGACGTAGCATTACATCGGGCGATTGTGGCAGCTAGCCATAACGAGGTATATCTGCAGTTCTATGACTTATTGTTGCCAACGTTACGGCGATCCATGGAAACTCGGCCCATCGGGCCCTGCCGCTCATTGGGCCCCGAACATACCGAGTTGGTTGAAGCGGTGGTGGCGGGCGATCCGGAACGCGCCGAAGCGGCGGCCCGCGCGTTTATCTCGACTCTGCGTGCATAGCCGCTACAGCGGATCCCGCTGCACGTGAGGGTTTCCCGCAGATATCTGCCTGAGCACCTCCGTTCCGCCGCGCCAGACGGCTTTAATGTCACAAAGTCCAGTGAGGTCGTGATTCAGATTTGCGACAGCGATAAGGTCGGCGTCATAGCCCGGTGCAATACGGCCCTTGCGATGCCCTAATCCCACACTTGTTGCGGCGGCGGCGGTGGCACAGGTCAAAACCTCGGTACTTGTGAAACCATGCCGGGACAGCTCCACCAGTTCGACGGGAAGCACATCAAGAGGTTTGTTGGCGTTGATGCCAGCATCGGAAGAGAACGCGATATTAGCGCCGGAATCCATGAGCTGGCGGACCGTTGCCCTCAAGTTCTGCGCCAGCGCCAAGATTTCTTTGGGCAGACTCGACGGTAGGTAGCCAACGGTAATACCGCACCACACACCTGCGGCGACGATCGCGTGAACAACCCGCTCGTCAGCAGCGACGCCGCTTTCGTTGAGAAACGTAGCGTGCTCCACGCTACGAATACCCGCGTCGATCACCGCAGCAATCCCCGTAGTGGCGTGTGCATGCGCAGTCACAGGTAGCTGTACCCGATTGGCCGTCGCCACGATTGTGGCCAGTTGATCATGACTGTATTGCGGACGCCACGGATCGGTTCCAGCGGTGACGAATCCGCCGGTGGCCATGACTTTGATCCAATCCACTCCGCGCGCAGCTCGCTCTTCCACCGCCTTAATGAGCTCCTCAGTGCTGTCGGCCTCGCCGCCAAGGAACCAGCAATGGCCCCCTTTGGGGGTGAGCGGTGGCCCAGAAATCAACAGTTCAGGACCTAGGGTGGCACCCTGCCGATACTCCTCGCGTAGCGAGACCGTAGCGAAGTTGCAGTCACCAAGATCGCGAATCGTGGTAATGCCCGATCGCAATGCCGCCTCAGCCTGCCGTCGCGCCCGGTTCACTTGCGCCTGTTGTGGCTCACTGGCCAGATCTTCGGGCTTACCGTGGGGATCCCAGCACAGATGTGCATGTGCATCAACCAACCCCGGCAATAATGTCCAGTCTCCGAGGTCAATTAATGTCGTCTCCGGCGGGCACAAGCCAGCGCAAAAATCGACCGCACCGATCCGGCCATCATCAATGGTGATCAGTACCGGCCCGGCGTGAAACCGGTAGCCATCAAACATGTGCTTAGCACGAATCGCGATCCTGGGTGCCAGTTTTTCTGTCGCTGTGGACATTTCGCAACCCTACCCGGGCGACCGTTCCCCAAGCCACCGTTAATTCGTCACTGTGACGTATTAACGGTGGTGCAATAAGGAGGGAGGAGCGGTCTCAGAAAGAGGGTCACATGGCGATCAGGCAGCGACACACTCAAGGATCCACATCATTCATTAAGTGATTGACATGCGGCGAATATCGGATGCGATCCGAAAGTCGATCCGGCTAGCCGCAGCGCCTCAGATCCATGTTCTCCGTTCAGCTTATCGATAACCCGAAGGCATAGCTGGAACGCACCGCGGAAATCGCCCAATCATCAAGGGATGCGAGCGCTTTCATCTCGTGTAGTTTTTTGCCGATAAGATACATTATGTCAAGTAGGGTGCGCCGCATTGCACTGCGGCCCAATGGTCCTCATAACCGGCCATCTCCGCCGGCTATCCGGATGCGCATCAACGGCGCATCGAACAGCATGCTGGACATGGGAGCAACAGTTACTGAACTCGTGGATCAAAGAGGTCATCCTGAACAATTACCGCGGGACGCGGTTTGGTTGCGTAGACCCCAGCTACAGTCCAGATCTCCCCTCTGCCCACTCCTTGTCCTATGGCGTCAAGATGGCCTCAATGAAGTCCTGGTCATCGGCGCTTTTATTTGCTCGTGCGACCAAAGAAGCCTGACGCTGCGCCTCGGCGGCAAAACCCTGCGTGCGCACGTCAGGCACCTAGACCTGCAGCGGCCGCAGGCCCCGCCCCCGCTTCCGCCGTCGGTACCCGCCGACTCTTTCCCTCACCGCCACCATCGTCGAGGAATTCTTCGCCGACCTGCACGGCATTAACGGCCGTGCACAGTCGACGATCCGGACTACCTCACAGCTTTTCACGGGCACTGTTCGTGATGCTTGTTGAATGATTGACGCGTACGCCTATCAGGCACACAATGGATGGCATGGCTACGAAGTCCGAACGTTTCGCGGTGCGCCTGACCCCCTGGCAGGACGCACTGATTCGCCATGCCGCCGAGGTCGAAGGGACCGACCTCACCACCTTCTGTGTCAGCGCCACCGTCGCGCATGCCCGTGACGTGCTGGCCGACCGCCGACACTTCCTACTCGATGACGCCGCGTGGACCGAGTTCAACGCCATCCTCGACCGACCTGTTCAGATCAAGCCTGCCTTGACCAAGCTGTTCGCCAAGCCATCTCTTTTTGACCCGGATCCGAACGAGTGAGCGGCTACAGCGCTCCGCGACCGATCAGCGAGACAGAAGACCCCGCCGAGTTCGACAGCGGTGAACCAACGCTCGATGATTACCTGCGCAAGCGCGCGCTGGCCAACCATGTCGGTGGCGGATCGCGTTGTTACGTCACGTGCCGAGATGGCCGCATCGTCGGCTACTACGCCATAGCGGCCGGGGCGGTTTCACACAGCGGAAGCGCCGGCAAATTCCGACGCAACATGCCCGACCCGATACCGGTAATCCTATTGCCCCGCCTCGCAATCGACCGGAAGCACCAAGGCGGCGGATTGGGTGAGAGTCTGTTGCGCGACGCCATCGCTCGAGCTGTGCAAGCCGCCGAGCAGATCGGCGTCCGCGCCATCCTCGTATACGCGCTCCACGAGCATGCCCGCAACTTCTACACTCGCTTTAATTTCGAGCCGTCCCCCACGGACCCGCTGCACTTGATGCTGCTCATCAAGGACGCCAAGGCGAGCGCCCCCACTCTGCAGACAGAGTGAGAAGACGACTCTCGTCGTCGCGAGCTCATCGATGAACTGGTTGAGACGGGTGCAGACCGCGAGTGGCCCGACCCCGATTGGTTGATCCATGGATCAGTTCATGGAGTCCGGCCAACGACGTTCACGTGGATGCATCCGGGCAGTGCGGTCAGCCTCGAGAAACCGGCCCTAAGTGCAGAAATATTGCCCGTTAAGTAAACAATTCGTCGGTGGCGAGTAGGAACCGGTGAGCACTCCCCGTAGACCACCTGTTGCTGTACCACCAGGGGCAATAATGCGATTCCAGTTAGCCGGGCGGAGAACATAGTGCGTGCCAGATTGCGCAAGGGTGCTATTCCACGTATGGGAGACAGATTCTCCCGCCGGCAAGTCGAATTCAAGTCGCCAATCGGCTAACGGCACCATACTTGAATTGGTGATGACAAAGCGGGCGATGAAACCGGTCTGCCAGGTCGAGGTCACCGCCAACGTCGCCGTCGCCGCAGCCGCCTGAGCCACCGGAGTGACAATGAGCCCCGTGAGGGAAACGATCAATGCCGACACGGTTATGTGAAGCGCTGCACGCCAGCGCTTCACATAATTATCCAGCCTGGCCATAGCTGCCAACGCTAAAGCCAAACAAGCCCACTCAGCACTCAGGCGAAGGTTAAGCTGCCATACCTTTGCTCAACTGAAACCGCCATGAAACTTTAACCTCGCCCCGCAGATGATTAGGCGGGGTTCAACAGTCTGCG
>JAIENC010000050.1 GCA_019751635.1 Mycobacteriaceae bacterium | reverse complement strand
GGTAGTGCGTAGACTTCAGGATTCAGCAGCTCAGATGATACGTTGACCTCAAAATTATTGTTCATGCCGCCGACAACATTTTGGCAATCGCAAGCAGCGAATAGTCACCGGTTGATGGATCGATCCCGGTACCGGCAAATGCTTTGTTGTACTTGTCAATTGCGTTGGGGTCACCCAACAATGCGGAAATGAGATCGTCTTGATTGATTCTGTCGTGAGTCGCACCACGGATATCGTTGGCACGTTGGGTTAGTGCCCCGTTAGCGGAAAACTCTGGCAGAAGGTTGTTCTTGACGAGGATGTCTTTGACCTTCTGGATCGCGTCCGGTTTACCGGTGAGCGCGTCGGCGTATAGATCCGGTGCAATTCCCAGGCTTGTAGCGGCTTTCAGCGCATTTCCTTTGCTGATGCCTTCAACCCCGCTTCCAGGACCGATCGGCTCGTAATTCTGTGCACCAGCAATCGCTTGGTCGCGGGTTGCTTGGGTGACCTTGCCGGTCACCCTGTCTAAGGTTTGTTCGACACGCAGCTCGGCTTGGTTTAGTTGGTCAGCTACCTGGGCGGCTTCTCGGTTTTTCGCATTGAGATTGTCTAAGGCAGTAATAACTAATGGAATCGCCGCAGTAGCAAGCAGCCCTAGCGATCCGCCCGCACCGCCAAGAGCGCTCACCGCACTAGCCAGCTTGCCTACACCTTCTTTTCCAGCGGCCTTGGTGAACGCCCCAGCTGTACGGGTCATCGATTTCTCGGTGACCCCGCCGGTCTCTATGGCGCGGGTACGCACATCGGAAAGAAATCCCGAAATCGCTTGCACACCAACACCTACAGCAGTGGTGATCGGGGTGATCGTCTTCCAACCAAGGAATGCTGTGGCTACGGCCTGGATCAGGCCTGGGTGGGCGCTGAGCAGGTCGGCGAGTTTAGTCAGTATCGGTAAGTAGGCGTTGGTGACATCACGGGCAGCCCGGAATACCCCGGAGAACATGCCGGGGAGATCTTTGAGGATCGGCAGCCATTTTTGCAGTTCTTGGCGGCCATCGTCGAACAGTGCCCGTAACCGTGATTGACCAGCATCTGAATTGAGGAATGCGGCGAGTTTCTTCGACGCCTCGTCTAAAGTTCCTAATAGCCCTTTGCCGCCAACGGCTTTGGTGACTGCATTAAATGCTTGGCCTAGGTTGATCACAATGTTGCCGAGGTGATCGAGCGCCGTGATGCCGTCGTTGATCCACTTGTCCAGGCGCCCGTCTTGGGCAGCCGCGGAGATGAAGTGGTCGAAGCGGTCAGCCACTTTCCCTACCCCGTCAGCTAGTCGGGGCAGTGTGTTGGCCCCGGCTGCGGACAGGGTGCCCATCGCGTGCACGATCGGGTCGATGGCTTTGGTGAAACGTTCATGGGCGTTGGCGGTGTCGCCAAGTATTCGATCCAGTAAGCCCTTGGTGCTGTCGGAGCTTAAGCTGCCCATGAGGGCTTTGAGGTTGTGATTCCAGCCGGTGGCGATGCCTGCCAGCCCTTTTTGCAGGATCGGAAGATCTGATTCAACAAGGGTTTTCAGCTGTCCAGATAATCCGGCGAACAAATTTTGGGAGTCGGCATTACGCAAGTCTTGTAATTGCGGCTTAAGGTCGACCAGGGCTTGCACAAATGCTTGGGCGTTGGGCGAAAGTTTAGCCATCGCGTCGGCAGCTTTCGCCATAGACGCGTCCTGGCTCGCTTGAGCTTGCTGGACTTGCTCATGGGAACGGCGCAGCCGCTCGTTGGCTCTCACTACTGCGTCAGAGCCTTCAATGCCTTGAGCGTTAGCGTCGGCGGCTTTGCGATGTATTTCGATGTTGCGCTGATGAGACTCGGCAACCCGCTGGTCGGCTTGCTGGACACGTAGCTGCGCCTGCTCGTAATCGAGCGCATCCTTGTATTGCCCAGTGACGAGATCCCGGCGGGCTTTAGCGGCATCGAGGATGGCCTGTTTTTCATCTAGCGCACCACCACGCAGCGACAAATTGAGGTCTTCAAGTTGTTGGCGGGCATCTTTACGGGCCTGGGCTACATCCCGCTGCGCTTGGGCTTCATCAACCACAGCGTCGCGTAAGCGGCTGGTCTGTGCGACCGCGTGAGCTTGGCTGGAGGTGGTGTCGTCAGTGGCCTTGCTCAACGCGCTGTAGGCGTCCTTGACCCCGGAAACACCCACCAGCAAGCTACTGATCGACGCGCCTGCGCCGGCCAGCACTCCTGGCAGCAACAATCCCGCATCAGCCACTTGCTGCATGGCTTGGGCAACCTCAGCCAGTCCGGTCGCTAAGCTGGGCAGCAGCGATACACCGGATGCGGCAGCATTCCATGTGAAGCCGCTAGCGAATTTGTCTTTGACCCGATCCCAGTCACTGCCCAGTCGAGCTATTTCACGGCGCGCCTGTGAGGTGTCGGCTCGGACCGCTAAGTTGATCGCATCAGTTTGTTGCTCAGCGCGGAAACGTTCCAGGTCTGCCCTGGCCCGGGCAAGATCAGCGCTGACTGCCACTGAATATTCGGCCTGGATCTTTTTCAGGTCGGCTTCCAGCTTGGCGCGAAAACCGCTAGCGTCGGGCACGATTTTAAGGCGGGCATCCCCGGCGTCGTACATAGGCAACTGGTCACCTCCTATTCGAGTGCGGCATCAGCGATTTCCAGGCCGCGGGCAAATTGGCTGGCTCTGATGTGATCGATAACGGTTTCTGGGCCTTCGAAAAATTCCAGATTTGTGCGGGCCGTGACATTGGTCAGCAGACGAAGCTCGTTAGCTATCAGGTAGAGCGTTTTCACGACCGTGGTGTATCCCTCCAGCGGAGGACGGGTCTGCTTTTTGCCGGCCGCTTTGAGTCGGTCTAACACAGCCTGGCCGTAGCGCTCGTCGCGTAGTTGCGCCGCCCATAAATCACTGCCATCGGTATTGGCGACCTTGAGGCAATAACTCCAAAACTGCGGCCACGGCCGGACACCACGAATGAAGTCACGGGCATCAACATGCAAGATTGCAGCGAAATCACCCTCGATCTGCGGCCAGTAATGGTCGATCAGATCGAGGGTGTCGCGTCTTTTCCCGCCAGCTCCTCATCCACATGCCCGCAGGTACGGCATTTACCATCGGCCGGGGCCGGCCCCAGGAACTGCGCGCGGATGTCGGCGATAAACGCCTCCCATAACGCAGGAGGTTTGTCGGCGAAAATCGCTAAAACGTTGTCGTACTGGTCTGCGAAAAATGCTTCGTTCCAGGCGCGTTGACTGTCGTTGATGAGTTTGGATAGCTCATTGAGCTGTTCATCGGTGGGCATAGAAGCGTCACCGGGTTGCCGATTGATCGCTTCATTGAATAGGGCCTGATACAGCAGCAACGCGGTTTGCGCGTTGGTCATTGCCTCCATCGACGCTTTAGTCGGCGGCTGTATCACAACCTTATTGGTCACGTGATAGGGCTGTGGGACAACGGTTTCAGCGAATAGTTGCGCGAGCCGACCTGTCGGCTCACCGAGATCCATCGACGCTTTCCTGGCTGCCATCGTGGTGCCTTTCCGTTGATACCGTGGGGCACCCGTACGCGAAGATAGACCGGGTCGCGTACGGGTGCCCGACTCTGTGGGATGGGTTATGCGGTGACAGTGACCGCGCAACTGCCGGTGAACCCGTGGAATGTTGCGGTGACAGTCGTGGACCCAGTTGCCACACCGGTAATCAGGCCCGAACTCGACACGGTTGCGATTGCCGGGTTGGCACTGACGTAAGTCGCCAAAGCGGTACGCGTCACAGTGTTGCTGTCCACCACCGCCAACTGTTGGGTCTTAATACCCGACAACACCAACGACTTGGTGCTTGGCGTGACCGTGATCCCAGTGAGCGGCGCATACAGGCCGGTGTCGGTGGATTCGTTCAGTGCCTTCCAGCCGTCACCGCAGATCCCGAAAATCACCGGTAACTCAACGGCAGGATCAGTTTGGAAATTCAACGTGACACCGTGAGTGAGCACATCAGAGTCCACGGCGTCGATGTCTTGGCGGTCACCCACAACGGTGCGATTACTGATCCAATACATGTAGATCGGCAACCCATTGTAAACGTCTCCGACAACCAACACGGTGCGCCACAACAAGTTAGCGGGCAGCTCGGGAATCCCGATAGTGATACCGCCCTTAGTCGACGGGCCGCTGATGGCATCGGGGGTAAAACCCCACGCGTTTTGCAGATTCCACAGGTTAGTTTGTTGCGGGGTGTAGGTGATCGACTTTTCTGACTCCGAAGCTAAAAATCGGGTGGGCGATCCATACCCGGCTGACATAATTTTATTGATGGTCGGCTTGTTGGAAAGACGTACACCGGCCTTCTTCTCATAATTACCGACCGTCACAAATGCTGAGGTGCCGCGCCCAACTTTCGCCTTATCAAGGCCGCCGTTGGTGGCGTCTTCAATGGTGGTCAGTGGCGCGGTAGCGGTGTATGGGGCTATCAATACGCGGGTGGTTACAGCAGCCAGTTCCAGGTCAGGGTTTCCTGCCTGCAACAGCTCTTGAATAGTGGACATAATGGCTTGCCTTCCTTGTTAGATATCGAGGCCGAGTTGCTGCCGGTAGTCGGGCAGACCTGACGGCTTCCAGGTGTGCAGCTCGAAAGTGACAGGGACGAGCCGGTCATCCTGGACCAGCTCGGGAATCAGTTGTGGGCCGACGACTTCGCCGGCGCAATAGAGCTTTTGCGTGGTGCCAGGAACTATGCCGCCGCCCTCGACACCAAAGGTCTCCAGTATTTGGCGGGTGAACTCGATGAGCTCCCAGGAGTCGTCGCTGGAGCGGGTCAGCGCAGCGCACTGGACACGCGGCTGGTCACGCTTGTTTTCCCTGTTGATCGCCCCACCGGTGCGGTAGAACCGCAGATAGCCGCCGCCAGAAGACAAGTGCTCCTCATATACCGCAGGCTTAGGCAGCCACGACAACACGTTGACATACGTCAGCAGCGGCTGAAAAAGGTTGCGTAGCAGCTTCTGCACATTCGGGTAACCGCCCTCTCCGACTGCCCACCAGCCGGGGAACCCGATCACAGCGACCCCAACTGTTCAAGAACACGGTTGAGGTCGTGCGCAGCATCGGTTTGCCCGTGAGCCCGGGTACCGAACTCATGCGATGCTCCGTACGGCAATGCCGAACCAACAGTCAGAACACCGATCCAGCGGTCCTGGCGCACACCACCAATCTCGGTCGAAGCATGCGCCGAAGCCGCCAGCCGACCCGTGCGTTTAGCCACTTGCGCCTGATACAGCATGGCCGCCGTGTTGGCTCGTTCCTCGACGATCGCCCGCATCCGTGCCGATACCAGCAACTCGGTGAGCGCCCGGTTGGGTTCGGGGATGTTCACGTCCATCGCGTCTCCCCTCCCTGGAATTCCAACGCCATCCAACCCAGGTCAGCTCCGGTAAATGGGTGGTCCTGATCGCCTCGAGCGACACCGACGAGCGTGTACTTAAACCCCTTGTAGGTAAACCGATCTCCGGCTTTACGGTCGATGCCACGAGGCACGAACACAGTGCCCGACTGAATAAAACGGGGGCCAGAGCCCGCTTCGACTCGCGGCGAAGCAAGAGAAACAACTGTCGCTGTCGTACCCAGATCGGCGTAGGAGGTGTTGCCGTCAGCGTCCTCGGTCGGACGCTCCCAGGCAATGAGGGGCGCATAGGCCGGATTCAGTAAACCCATGTCAGGACACCGTCACCGTGCACTGCGCGGTCAATCCTTCATAGGTCACGGTGATGGTGGCTGTTCCGGTGTGGATTGCGGTCACTACGCCGTCGTTGCTGACGGTCGCCACGGTCGACTCCGATGTCGTGTATTGCGCGTAGTCGGTGCGGTCTTCGTACTCCCAGTGCGTTGCTGCGAGCACCATCAGTTGTCGCTGGCCGCCCACACCTAACGTCACCGCCGCTGGGCACACCGTCAGCCAGTCGACGCCGGAAGCTTGAAACGACGACTGAAAATTCCATGGCTGCAACGGAACCCGAACATTGGACGACAGGACCACTGATCCCGCTGCCTGCCCGAAACGGCCCCGTAGCCGGTTCACTTCCTTGGCGGTGAGGTACAGCTCGCCCATCGGGTTGGCGAACTGTTGAGTGACCTCAATATCAGCCATCGACTGGGACAGACTGCGCTCCCCGCCGCCGCCGATCATGGCCCGCTTGACCATGTCCAGTGATACCCATTTGCAGGCTGTCTGCACGAAGTTCTGCGCTCCGGGGAATTCGTTGATCCGATCGGCTGCCGCGCCGAGCAGTACGCCAGCGCGTGACTGCTCGGCGTCAGACAGCGGCCGCCAATAGCCGGCGAGGTCTTCCACGTCAGCGTAAGTGGCAGGCAGGACCATCGTCGCTGTTAGACGATAGCCAGGCCGCGAAGGATGCCGTGGTCGTGCTCAGCACCATATTTGAGGCCGATCTCACCGTAGATTTGGGATTTCTCAGCGGCCCCGGTCTTGGCTAACTCCTCCTCGAACAACACGCCCTTGCCCGGGATCGACAAGAACACTGGGTCGATTTCATCAACCGACACAGCCACGATGCAATCTTTCGGCAACGCCCGCTCCACAACGAGGTTCAATTCACCGAAGTCAGTGGTGATACGATCCACCGCGACACCACCCACGATGTGACCGGGTGTCACATTGGTCTGGTAGTTGTTACTGGTCGCATACGCCTTGGTGATTCGCGTCTTTTGCACTGATGGCACAAAAAGCGTGCGAGTCTCGCCTTGAGTTAAACCACCATTGTCGAAAATGCCCTGGATAAAGGTGTTAACCAGATCAACCGTGACCCCCTTAGCGGCGGTGCCCGACACCTGCACATACACCGGCGCAGCGGTACCTAGCGCAATGGCGCTGCCGCCGGCAGTAGCAGCAACCTTAAAGGTGTCGGTGGCCTTGTTAACCACGTAGTAGGCGCGGTCGACACGAACATTGGTTGCCGCGTCGACGTCAACGAAAACCACCTGATCACCGTTGTTCATACCGTGTCCTGCCGAGGTGATCGTGTCCGTAGCTGACGCGGCAGTGACCGGAGCCAACGCAAACGTCTTGTTGGTGGTAATCACCGACAGCAAACCAGCTGTTTGTCGCGCCGCGCTGTTGTCAATTGGCACATTCTTTTTGCCATGCCAAAATGAGAAGTTGGCGTCGCGGGCGATCTGCTTGAGGGCTTGCTGCACTTGCCAGGCATGCTCATTGGTGACCGGATTACCCACTCCAAGACTGTCGTAGGTAGTGAACGGCGCCGCCTGGGTGGTGGCGAGTTGACCAGAGGCAGCCTGCTTGGTGTAAGACGTGGTGACAGCTTCCTGGTAGACCTGCACAACGTTTTTCACGTTCACCCGTACCCGCGCCTCAGCGGTCGGGGCGTCCGCTCCTTCGAGCCGTGGCCGGATCTGCGGATCGCGCAAATCGTAGGTTTGCCACTCGAATTCGACTGAAGTTGTCTGCTTTCCGCCGCCAACACCGCCAGCCATCGACAGCAGCGGGGTTTCAGTCGGCGTCAAGCCGATCAATTCACCATGGTAGTTGGGCAGGTTGAAAGTTGTTCCCATACCGGTAATTCCGGCCATGATTAGCTCCTATTCTGGTTCTGGTGGTAGCGCTGTTGTTTGAGCGCGATGGACGCCGCAAAGTCGCCGCTTTTCTCTGCGGCGGCGATCAGCTCGTCCAGTAGTGGGCCGCCACCAGTGCCTGCCTGGCTTTGAGCACGATTAGGGGTGAATCCGGGCGGCTTTGGTGCAGCAGCCACAAGATGCGGTTTTTCGGCGGCCAGTTGGTCAAGCCGTGCTATCAGCTGGGCTTTGTCGAGGCCGTCTGGTCCGGTAAACGCTGAAAGGTCTCCGATCAGCGCCAAAGCGGCATCAGTATCAATGAACCGAGCCGCCAACTCCTTAGCGTCAGCGCGCAACGCGCGGGCACGCCACGTATCCCGTTCGGTGGTGAGTGCTCCGATGTCTTCGTTAGCGCGATCAAGCTCAGTCTGCGAGGCGCGCCGCAACCGTTCATGTTCGTCAAGTATCGGCTGGGCTTGAGCTTTGTAGGCCGCTAATTCTTGACGCAGGTTCTGCGTCAAATTCCAAGCACGCTGCGGGTCGAAAGGCTCGCCAGACTTTTCCCACGGTGGCCGATTGTCTGGCTGCTTTTCAGCCACCGACGCAACCTCGGAAAGCCGCTGATCATCGGGAATGTCAACCGCCTGCTGAGTTGTTACAGCAGGTTCGATAAAAGGCGGCATGTTTACAGCGCCGGGCATGCTGTTAGGGGTCGCGGTTTCAGGCATTCGGTTTTCGCCTCCTGGGCATCAAAAAAGCCGCCCAACTTGGACGGCTTGGAAAATGTTGTGGCAGAAGTTATTTCAATCCATGTAGGGTGCGCATAGACGCCAAGATTTTCTTGGCATCCGAATGCGTTCCGGCATCGGCTGCGGCCTTGTAATACATGTCCTGGTAATCCCCAATTTTTGGGCTCACATCAGCGGCTATCTGATCCGGGAAAACCGGCACCGCTTCACAATCGCAATGGTCATGGAACTTGCTGCTGTTCTTGGCGAACGCATGCAGGCGTTGTGTTTGTTCATCGAATCGCACAGCGGAATCGTGATAGCCACCGAAAGACTTCCCCGGGCCCTTACCGATTCCTAACTCACGCGAGGCCATCATGACGCAGAAGGCACACGTATTAGCTCCCTGCGGCACACGCACATAACGCGGCTTAACCGGATCCGTGGCCGCGTTCAAGGCGATCGTCTCCCTGCCTGGCTGCAGCACCAACCGCTGTAACTGGCTATCCAGGCGCGCTGGAACACGCTGTTCAACCGGTAGGTCACTGGTCGTGGCCTTCGCATCCAAGACATGCTCGTCCTGAGATGCTCCCAGGAATGCGCTGTCAACAATCTTGTCCAACATCGCCCTGGGCAGCGGATCGGTCATTGTCGCCGTGAAATGTCCCGGCGTAGACACCTTCACACGCTGCTCGTCATAAAACTGGGCCGCCACAGCAGCTGCTGAACGCCCAAACTGGTCCACAATCGCTCCGTAAAGCTCACGTACCGCAGCAGCAGCGGCCGGTGAGTCCCATTCCACCTGCGGCCACAACACCGCTGTTTGCGCCGCCGCCAACGCCACGATCCCGGCGTTGATCTGCGACTGGCGTGAAACGTCAGCCGGCGCTGGCGCCATCGGTTGACCGTTTAGCGCTCAACGCCTGCAACGCTTGAGACTGCTCACCGTCGGTAGCCTGTGCTGGCGGTTTCAGGCCCGCCAACTGCTGCTGGATGACCGCCAAACCCTGCGACCGTTGCCGGGCTTGAGCGATCCGCTCCCTTTGTACCGGCGTCCAACCACACTCAGCCAATGCGTCATCGGAATCCGGAGGAACCATACCGGCGCCCACCTGCTCGGTCACCCGTATCGCGTCAGCGCTCGGTGTCGGGATTCCGGTGTAAGCCCAATCGGTTTCCATCTGATCAGCGGCCTTGGTGTACTCCCCACTCATCTTCAGCGCATACACCATCAACCGTTCCCACTCATTGCCCAAGGACAAACAGAGCCGATCTGCGATCGTTTTCAGCCGAAAATCCGACATCCGTATCGCATCAGCAGAAGCCGGATTACCGTCAGAGAAAATCCCCAAATACTGCGGAGCCAGACCCGTATGCCCACACATGATGCTGCGCTCATGATTGAGTGCGCTAATAAACCCATCTGGGGACTCCCCAGCGATCCGCTCAACCTGAGGGAGTTCACCACTTTCGTCGGCCTCTAACGTCAAAACGCGGCCGATATAGGTCTCCCAAGCGGAAACCCTTGAACCATCAGCTTTCTGAAACGCTTCCTCACTTGCCCCTAAGAAGATGAGCTTGGCCGTCGCAAAAAACTCGCTCGAGACTTCCATCCTGACCAACGTCCGAGAAGCCCGGTCCTGAGTGTTGCGCCAAGCCGGGGTCATCTCAGAACGGCCACACAACCGGTCCGTGAATTTCGGGCGCGGAGTGAACTGCACCACCGGCACAAAACCTTGGTCATGATCGTTGCGATCCTGCACCACCCAACCATTGTCGCCCTGAAGCAGCTGCACGATCGCATTCCGCGTGTAAAGAGCGGCCAGCCGTCGACCGTAAGTATCTGATGTCGGATCACAATCCCGATACGTCTGATAGGCCGCTGATATCTGCCGCCGCTTTGGGTCCCACGACGCCACCATATTCAACGGGGACTCGGTAGTGATCAGAGGAAACCCCGAACCATCATCGCCAGGACCGGCAATCGCGAACGTGTGCCCCAATGCCATGGCTTGCTCATGAACCAGCGGCGCCTCAGCATCTAAGTTGTTGTGCTGCCAAATCTCTTGCAAAGTGCCGTTTACTGTCTTCTCGCCGGGCATTCGGAAACCTTGCACGTTTAACCGCTCAGAACGCGCCTCGATCGCCGTCGAGCACCAACCCAGGATCGCGCGCAACGGCTCAAGTTCGGGAGGAACCGAAATCCCGAGCGAAGGAACACTGTTGAGACCCTCGAGGTAAAGCTCAGATAACTGAAGTTCCCCACGGCTGCGGACATCCATCAACTTCGCCGCCAACCATGCGGTGACCCGCTTCTCGGTATCTGATAAATCTCCCCCAATGTCCGGGGCGAACATCAACGAAGAAAAATCGTCAAAGAAAGACGCCGACGAGGTGGCAGTCAGTGACCGCGCCAAAACGCCTCCCTTCGTCAATGAACCACAATCCGGCCTCTACCGGGCGCGCGCCCCTTTTTGGGCTGACCGTTCAACTGATGCCACATCATGCGGGCACCAACCATGCACACCGCGGCGTCAATCTTTTTCGACGACTCACGATGCTCTTTACCGATACCGATACCGAATTTGTTAGGGCGCCGCCGCGCATTCAAAACGTGCTGGCGCATCGTCGCACCTAATCCGGCCTTCACCGACGGAGGCGGACAATTATGGAACAACAAACCATCCCGCACGTCCGACAAAGTGCGTTCACACGCCTCAGTGAACTGCTGCAAATGCGGCCCAGTGTCAGTCATCTGCCAATTCACCAAATGCTGCTTAATCCCGGTCTTCACCGCCGGCAAACGAGACAGCTTCCGGCGATACTTATTCGCCCAACGGTCTGCATAAGGCTCCCAATACCGTTCCCCGGTGTCATCGTCGCGGGCGCCGTACACGTCAGCCCACAATCCGTGAACGTCCCATGTTTGCATCGCCTCGTCGACCCGCTTATCCACCAGCTCCCGATCAACCGGGATAACAGTGTCGGCGCCGCCCGCCTTTATCTTGCGGGGCATCCAAATCCCCACGGGAAACACCATCCCGTCCGAAATTCGACACCCCACCAACGCTGTGTGATCGTCGGACTTCGACCCGTCGAAAAACAGCACGACATCGTCGCCGTCGGCGACGGGCTCATCCCGATAACACGGGTCAAACCACTGCGATGTCATCCACGCGTCCGCTGTCGCGGTGATCTGGTTGTACCACTTGCGCCGCGACTCACTCGGCGGATTAGCAGTATTGGCAATGGATTTCACGATCCGGCCATCCGGGGCCGTGTCCAGCCACGTCGAGTCCCCAGCGATCGACCTCACCACCGCTGGCGCGTCGGCCAAGGTCAACGGCGCATCCGGTGGTGCTTCCAACGAGTCGTACAACACGCCGATATTGATTCCCGCGTTGAGGGCTGTCTCCCATGCTTCCCGTGTACGTTCAGCAACCGAATCATCTCCCGGGCGAAACGCGTTACACACATCCAAGCTTCTCGCGACACCGTAAGCCGACTTTGCCGCGTTACCTTCCATCGCACCAGCCATTTCGTGGCCCTGGTTGCTCGAATTCCAGTTTTGAGTCTCATTTTTCGCCGTCTGGGTCGGACGCCCACCCTCAACTGTCAACGGGTTCGAGGTAATCGCCTCGATCTGTACCGTGTCGCCGAGGCCCCAAACGTTAAGGCGCTGAACCTGGATGCCGTAGCGCCTCATACATTCCTCGGTGAACAGCGACGGAAACAACTTCATTGTGTTCTTCGTCTGGTCCTGCGCCACCGCCACCAACTGCACCCACGCCACCGGATCCTCGGTACCGACCGGAACATCCCCATCCCAGTGCGAGAACTTCACCGGGCCAAAACACGCCGACGCCGAGATGCACGCCAGCATGGGGTCTTTGCCGTGGCCTTTGAGGCGCTGAAACACCGCCGAGTGATACAGCCACCGGCCGATCTCGTCTAGGCTGTCGTACCAGAGGATGAACCGCGCTTGCTCGGGAGTGAACTGCCAGGGCCTTCGGTCCGCATCCTGAAGCCACTTCCCGCACCAGGCCAAACGCCGCCACCCCAATGAAGCCTCCGGCAGTAGCCAGCCCCTCTTTTCGGTCCACTGCCATGTCGGGCCGATCTTCACCGGCTCCCACACCAACCCCTTCGGGGGCGTGACCCGCCTCAAGGTATCGCGGTACCAGTCCTCGATCTCGCGGTAATCGGCCTCAAGGTCAGGCTTGAACGATACCGACGAACGTGCAACAGCCATGAACCGAATCCAGCCTAATTCCCGGTATTTGCACCGCGCGGCTTACTCCACCGCGCATTAGCTGCCTTACGCGCAGCCGACGAGCGAGGGGACCCACCCCCCGCAGAGGATTCTTCATCTGGCAACGCCAACTGCCGCATCAGACTGGCAAACGTCGCCCGATGCTGCCGAACCTCGGCAAACAATGGATTGGCAACCTTCTGCCCCATCGAACCGGTCATATACAGTGGCTCTCCGGCAAGCCCAGCCTGAATCTGATCAATCAGATCGGCCTCCCGGCAGGCGTCCTCTAGGACGCGTAGCTCATCAGGGCGCAACGTATATTTTGCTGCTACGGCTCGCCATAGCTTGGCGCCAGATGTTTGCAATTTCTTCGGAGTAAGCGGGTTAGACATCAGCGGCCTCCTGGGTCGCAAAACGCCCGACCACCTCGGTCGAGCCAAACTTAGATCGGTACAGAAATTTAGCTAGAAATTTGTATCAAAATTTTGTACATTTTTAGTGTGTCCAGTGCATACCGGATCGAGATCGAAAGCTCTGCCGCCAAGGCTCTCCAGCAACTACAGCGCACCGACCAGATCCGCATCGCCAACGCCATCACCGCCCTAGCCGCCGACCCACGCCCCCACGGCTGCACCAAACTCGTCGGCACCGACGACTCTTACCGCATCCGGATCGGCGTCTTTCGCATCGTCTACACCATCGACGACACCATCCGCATCGTCACAATCACCCGCATCGGACACCGAAAGGACATCTACCGATGACCAACACCCTCGTCCCCATCAGCCAAGCCCGTGCCCAACTCTCAAAATTGGTACGCCAAACCGCCGACCAAGACGTAATCCTCATGAACCACGGACGCCCCGCCGCGATCCTCATGTCAGCAGCACGCCACGAAGCCCTGCTCGAAGAAATCGAAGACCTACGCGATCGCCTCAGCGTCCACGAACGCGATCACGTCACGATGCCCTTCTCTAAACTCATCGCCGAGCTAGGCATCGCCGACGAGATCAATTGCGAAAGTTAATTCGCGGCCAGCGCCCTATTCAACGCATTAGCCAACTTCTGGGCGGCCGCACGCGAATCACGCTGAGCTAGCGCGCCAGATGCGAAACCCTGCTGTAAATCCTCGAAAACCACCGGCCACGACAACAGCAACTCGTCCTGCTTGGGGTCTTCCGGATTCCTAAATGCCCTAATCACAGGAGCGACAACAAACACGAGGCATTCCTCTCGGAGGTGGAAACCGGTGAAAAACAGGCGAAGTTTGCACGCAGTATCGGGAGTGCTAAGGCGTCCCGGTCCTGGTCAGAGCCCTAAGGGATACCCCATACCCCTATAGAGTACTCGGTAAGCCTGGGTGTGGCTCGATGTCCCGCAATCGACGCGACAGTCCCCCACGCGCAGCCTTAGCCCGCTCCCTACCGGCAGCCTGCTGCTTGCGTGTCTCTATAGCGTGGCAGTACCGACACACACCAACTACTTCACTAGAACAAAGGACCGAGGTGCGTTGCCTGCCTTGATCAGCGAGCCCGTGGGGGTGGTGGAATTCGTCAATGTGCATGGTGCAGCCGGGGAAGGCGAGGCGGCAGGTTTTGTCGCGTCTGCGTACGGCGGCTTTGACTTTGTGGCTAACGTAGCCGCCTTGGCCCCAGGTCATCTGCAAGCCCCCTTTGAATGACGAAAGCCACCAACCTGCCTTTGGGCAGACTGATGGCACCGAAGATTTTTTAGCATGTTTTCCATTGCATGACAAGCTTTTCCAGCGTGTCGGGCAATTGGCCGCCTAACCCAGCCTGGGCTGGGGTTCAGCGACTCCTTGGATTCGGTAGCCCAGGAGGCTGCCTAGCCACGCGAGTTGGATTGGCGGCCAGTGGTTGTGGCAGTTGTTACATGTGCAGCCCGCTTCGGTGATTTGTAGGGCGGGGACACGGACGGTTTCGCCGTCGAGGGTACGGGCGGCTTTGCGTTGGTTGCAGCGGGGGCATTTGTCGGGGAGGTATTTGGGTGGTTGGGCGAAGAGTTTATCGATGCTAATTGCGTAGGCCTGTAGGTCGTTTGAGGTTTTGATGATGTCTGGCACGTCTTGGGGCCGCCATTTACGGGCTGCGTGTGCGCGTAGACGTTGGACGGTTGGGTGGTCGTCGCAGTCGGCGATGGGGGTGTCGGGTTCGAGTTGGTGGATGTGGTTGTCGATTTGGGTGAGGGTGTCGATGGCGTCGATCCAGGCGGGTGGTTGTGATCGGGGTTGGTGTTTGCCGCCTGGGCGTTGGCTGGTGAGTGCTTCTCGGAGGTCGTGGTAGCGGGGGTTGAGCCAGATAGTGCGGTTGTTGATGTGTTCGGGGCGGGGGTCGATGAGGTTGCTGATGGCGTCGTTGAGTTTGTTTCGGGCGCTGGGAAGGTCTTGTTGTGTTTCGGGTTGGTGTTGTTGGCGTGTAGCGCCGTTCATGCCACCGTCCTTGTGATGATTTGAAGGGTGTTTTTGCTGTTTTAGTTGTTTGCTGGTGTGTGTTGGTGGTGTCGGGGTTTGCGTTGGTTGGGGGTGAGGCCGCCCCAGATTCCTTCGGTTTCGTTGTGGCGTGCGGCGTGGAAGAGGCATTGGGTTCGTACGGGGCATTGTTGGCAGATTTGTTTGGCTTCGAAGTTGTTGCCGATTTCGGGGAACCAGAGGTTGGGGTTGGGGTGTTTGGCGCAGGCTGCTTGGTTTCTCCAGTCGGTGTGGTTTCGGGTGTCGTGTTGGGGGGTGTAGGCGTGGTTGGGGGTCATGCGGTTTGTCCTAGGTTGCGGTGGCGGAGGATGTTTCGGCGTTGCCGGGGTGTGTAGCCGCCCCAGATGCCGTAGTGGTCGTTGTTGGCGAGGGCTAGTTCGAGGCATTGGTCGGCGACTGGGCAGTGTTGGCAGACGCGTTTAGCCATGCGGGTTTCTGGTGTGGGGCCTTGGTCGGTGTACCAGGCGTTGGTGTCGCAGCCTTGGCAGGCGGCTTGGTCGTACCAGGGTTGGCGGTGGATGGGTTGGGGCAGTTCGGTGTTGGTGGGGTGGGGGTGGCGTTGATTTTGTGATGTATTTATTTTATTCATTGGGTTTGGCCGTTCATTGTTGTTCATGGCGTTGCCCGGTGATTAGTTTCAGGAGGTCGTCGACTGTCATTGCGACCCATTGTTGGCCGGGATTTGCGACGCCTTTTCTTTTGTGAATAACAATTCCGGTTAATGCGTCGTCATTGCCCGCTTCGGTGTGGGCTTCTTTTACCCATTTTGGTAGTTCTGTGCGGGTGGTGTCTTTGCATTCGACGACGAGTCGTTGTCCACGGATTTTTAGTCCGGATATGTCGCCGCGGTCTTTATTGCCGGTTTTGACTCTGCGGTCTATTTCGTCTTCGAGTATTTGGGCCAGATAATTGGCGATTTTTCGTTCGAAGCGGGTTCCGGCTTGGCGGGCTGAGGTTCTGTTGCGAACCATCATATCGACCTGTCGACTGTGCCGTCTACTGCGCCGGCTACTGCGCCGGCTGGGGTGGCCAAGCGGACACCTTGACTGTGCCACCCTGGGTATTGCTCCGAAGGAGCACCCGGGGTGGCACAGTGGTCCGCGCCACTGTGCCACTTGACTGTGCCACCACTGTGCCGGGGTGGCACAGTGAACATTTTTTGTTGGTGACAACGCACGAAACGGTGGCGCCTCCCCCGCCGCAGGACCTCCCCGTAACGGCTCATCTCATACAGGATGTTGCCAATAGTTTTTGGCAATAAATCGGTGAATTCTGCTACTGGTTTGATAATTTCTTCCCAGGGATGCCATTCACCATCTCGTAGCATCCAGTGAAAGCGATGATAAGCAATTGTAAGACGTGGGCTAATGAAGAATCCGTTATTCATTGACACCTCTCTTATTTGTTGGATTGAGGATGTGTAGGGCACTGTGGCGGGGCCCGGGCGTGGTGGTGATGACGTTTTGGTCAATGGCTAGTTTGACGGCTTTACGCGCGGAGTTTCTGCCGTTTCCCAGTTCGGTGAGTTTGGTTGTTAGATTGTTGAATGTGAGGCCGTCTGCGTGTTCTGGGTTGGAAAGTATGTTGATGATGTCGTCGAATAGGGTGCGGGCTTTTTTGTCGAGTCTGCTGCCGCCGCAGAGCATGAGTTGGCCTGTCTGTGGGGTGTAGTCGAGTAGTGATTCGGTGATGTTGACGTCGCGGCCGATTGCGGAGAAGTAGCGGTCTCCGTTTTCGTTGGAGTCGCCGTTTTCGTGTGTTTCGCGGATGATTTTCCAGAGGACGTCGGGCCAGTCGAGTAGTCGTGAGTCGCCGCGGGATCGTTCGCTGTTATGGCCCATGTGGTGTACGACGATTCCTTCTTGGGCTCCGGTGGCGGCGCAGAGTTCGTCGAAGGCGACGAGGAATCTGCCTGCTTCTTTGTCTTCGGAGAGGGTTAGGGCGTCCAGGCAGGGTCGTAGGCAGTCGAGAATGATGATGTCGGCGCCGGCTAGTTGTGTGGCCCATTGGTTGCGGGTTTCGGTGTCGAGGATGTTGAAGGTGGAGACGTTGCCGCGTAGTGGTAGGACGGTGACGGCGTCGGTGTTGTGGATGTTTTGGGTGCGTAGCCAGCGGCGGAGCATGCGTTCGTCGAGTTCGGTGTCGATGATGACGATGTTGTTGGCGGGTTGGGTGTGGTAGTGGCCGAGGAAGTTTCCGCCGTCTGCGAGGGCCCGGATGAGGTTGGCCATCATGGTGGTTTTGCCGGCTTTGTATTGGGCGGCGAGTAGTACGCGTCCGCCGGTGGGGAGGAGGTCGGTGATGCGGTATACGGCGTCGGTGTCGGGGGTGGCGAGGAAGTTGGTGAGTGTTTGTGGTGGGGGGGCTTGTTGGTGGAGTTGGGCGGCGAGTTGGCTGTTGTAGAGGCGGCGGGCTTCGTCGTTGAGGCGGAGTTCGTAGGCTCGGCGGTTGACGGCGAGTTGGTGTAGGTCTTGGGTTTCGGCGCTGCTGTCGGTGTTGTTGGTGTGTGGGTTCGGGGTGTTGTTGGTGGTGTGGTCGTAGGTTGTGGTGTCGGGTGTTTGTGGCGGGTTGGGGATTTTGCGGGGTCCGACTTTTGTTGCTGAGCCGCGGGCGGCGCTGGCGATTGTGGCTTGGATTTCGGTGTCGGGTAGGCCGGCTGTGTGCGCGGCGTGCGTGAGTTGTTGGTTGACGTGGTTGGCGTCGAGGTGTCCGCTTTCGACGAGGCTGGCGAGGTTGAATGCTGCCCGGTTGAGGGTGTCGTTTCGGGTGCCTGGGGTTGCGGTGGCGACGTTGAGTGTTTCGCGTTGTAGGGCTGCTTGGGCGTAGGCGGCGCCGTGTAGGGGCTCGGATGCGCCCGTTGTCGGGGTTTGTTGTGTTGTGGTGTGGTGGTGTTGTTCGCTGGTTTGGCGTTGGCGTTGGCGGAGGCGATTGAGGAATTCCAGTGAGTCAGTCACGGTGGGTGTCGCTCACCGCGCCTTGGTGCGGGTGAGTAGCGGCGCGGGTTTGGTGATCCATGACCAGGCCCTGTAGCGGTGCGCGAGTCGTGAGGGTGGGGCGACGACGTAGCCGCCGATTCCGCGGTAGTCGAGGCCTTGGGCTATTCCGGCGGCGTTGCCTTGGCCGCTGGGTTTGACGTAGAGGTGTATGCCGCCGCTGGCGGTGGCGACTTGTCCGTAGATTTTGGGCAGTTCGTGGCGGAGGCTGGTGTAGGTGTAGCTGCCGGCGGGTGGGTCGAAGTCGATGACGTCGAATCGGAGGCCGGTTGGTAGCCCAATGTTGTTGGTGGGGTGGGTTTTCCACCAGTTTGCGATTTGGTGGGGGTTTGTGGTGGCGTCTTTGAATCCGTGTCGTGTTGCTGGTTGTTTGGTGGCTGTTTTGAGGGGGAACACTGGCCATCCCCATGTGGCGTAGGTGAGTGCGGCGTCGAGGAGTCGGGGTGGCTGGTTGTCGAGTCCGTTGATGTGAGCTTCGAGTTGGTTGGCGTGTTCGGTGTCGCCGGCTTCGACGGCGTCACGGAATTCGATGGCGAGGCGTTGCGCTTTGGTGAGTTTGGGGGTGCAGGGGGGTTCGTTGTTGTGGTAGTTGAGGTTGTCGGTGACGATGAGGGGGTCACCGCATCCTGCGCAGGTGCTGTAAATCAATGGTGACCCCCTTCAACGTGTTTCGGTTGTTTTGTTGCTGTGCGGTGTTGCGGGTTGGTGGTTAGAACGGCGGTTCGTCGTCGTTGTTGGCTGACCAGGGGTCGTTGGCTGGTGTTGTTTTAGCTTCTGCGGTGTTTGTTTTGAACTTTTCGGAGTTCAGGTATTTGCGGGCGCGTTCTTTGTCGGCTTCGGTGGGGTCGTCGAGTTTCCAGGGCGCGTTTTGGCCTGGTTTGGCGGTGCCTTGGGTGAGGCGGCCGAGGTTGTAGCGGCCGGTTCCGACGTTGGCGGCGATTTGGGATTGAAGAACTTTGGGCCAGAGGAACACTGCAGGGTCCATGTGGCCTGCTTGGTCTCCGTCGAGGGTGTGGACGTCGGCGACGGTGGCGTCTTTGGGGCCTAGCGTGGTGTTGATGTTGGTTTCGATGCGCAGGGGTTTGATCAGGAGTAGTTGTCCGTGGAGTTTTTTGAGGTCGATGCCGGTGGCGCTGGCGGGGGCGTCGAATAGGTCAGTCATGTGTTTGTGCTTTCTCTTAGGGTTTCGCGGCCGACAGTTGTTGGCTGCGCTTACACGCGGCTGCGCGGAAGTCTTCGGTGAGTTCGCCGTTTGCTTCGGCTACTCGCCAGAGGAATCGGAGTTCGTCGAGGGTTTTGGTTGTGGGTATTTGGTCGACGTAGGTGATGTTTTTGCGGGAGTTGGATTTTTCCCAGACTGTTGTGCGGGGGTCCCCGACTCGGTGTGTGAGTTGTTTTTCGGCTCTCCACTGCCATACTTGGCGGGCGATTTGGCAGGCTCCCCAGCCTTTGCTGATGTCGATTTCGTAGAGGTCGCAGCGGCCTTGTCCGGCGGGTAGGTGGATGATGATGCCGGTGTGGAGGTCCAGGGGTGGGTTGTCTGCGCTGCGGGTGTCGGTGTTGGTGTCGTAGGGGATGCTGTGGGCGTACATGGCTAGTTGCATGGCCATTTTGTGGGGGTAGTCGATTTTCCCGGTTTTGATGTCGATGATTTGTGGTCGCTGGCCGGGGTATTTGCCGATTCGGTCTGCTGTTCCGGCGACTTTCCAGTCGTCGTGGACGCGGAAGCTTTCGATGTTGAGCCATTCGAGTCCGCGGGTGGCTTCTTCGTAGGCTTTGAGGTCGTTTTCGTATTCGGTTGGGAATGAGCCGAGTTCGTTGCCTTTGTCGAGTTTTTCGGTGAGGGTGTGGAGTGCGGTGCCGATTGTGGCGGCGGCTGTGGAGCCGGCGTGTTCGCAGGCTTTTTTGGCGATGTCGTTGAGGAGTTTGTTGTCGGTGGGGTCTGCGGCGGCTGCTGCGAGTACGAGGTCTTTACGCATTCCCATGCCGAGTACGGTTTTGCGTTGTTTCCATTCCATGAGGTTGTAGAGGTTTTCGAGGACGCCGACGAAGTTGGTGGTGCGTTGGTAGGCGACGCGGTTTTTGCCTTTGCCTTTGGGGGGCATGACGAGTGGGCGGTTGAGGTGGTCGCGGGGTATGCCGTTGTTGGTGATTTCGTTGGGGTTGTTGTCGTGTGTCATCGTGTCCCTCGCTTTCAGCGTGTTTGATTGGTGGTGTTGGGGGTGGCGAGGGCTGGTCGGGGTGGTTTTCGGGTGATGATGCCTTTGGCGATGGGGCCGAATATGTCGGTGGTGTAGAGGCGGCCACGGTCAACGCGTGGTTCGGTTTCTCTTCTTGTCCAGACGGTTTCGCGTCCGGTTTTCATGTGGTGGCGGTGGCGGGTTTGTTTGTCGCGCCAAGCTGCGGCGGCCCAGGCGGTGGTGGCGGCGGTGAGCCCGGCGAGGGTTTCGGTGAGGTTGCCGCAGGTGAGGCTGGCTGCCGTCCATCCCAGGCAGGCGGCTGCGGTGACGGTGTGGATGGTGGTGTGGCGGGTTGTGTTCGTCATTGATTTTCTCCTCACATTGGGTTGTTTATTTGTTGGTTTATCGGCGTGTTTTTGTGGTTTCGGCTTTCGTGTAGAGGCAGGCGATTAGTTCGAGAACAGCTTGGGCGGATTGCTTGTTGGGGATGGTGATCCCGCCGAATAGGGCCAGGATTGATGTTGACCTGGTGAGCGGGATTGCTTGTAGTGCTTGGTGTTCCATGCTTAGCCACCATTGGTTGTCGTGGCATTCGATTCGCCCTATTTCTTCGTCTTGATACAACGCCAGAATTGTTTGAGGATTTACGTCGAGCAGAAGGTATTCGCTTTGTGAAGTTTGGGTTTTCACCAGGCTCCTCAATATTTTGGGTGCATTTAAGTAGGCCTCGAACACATTTTTGTTTGTTGAGGCTGTTGTTCTGTTGTGGTTGGCGGAGGGCGGTGTTAGTTGTTGTGGCGGTGTTCGATGCCGTTGATGGGTGGGTGGCCGAAGTGGTCGATAGGGTCGTCTTCGGTGTAGGCGTCGAGGAGGTCTTGGAGGAGCAGCACCGTTTGGGCTTGGTAGGTGGCGATCTCATCGAGGCGTTCCAGCATTGCGTTTCTTCGGCCGGTGATTTCGGGCCATAGGATTAGCGGGATGACGCCTAAGGCTTGTGCTGCGATGTAGGTGAAGGCTCGGATCATGTTCATGCCGAGGCCTTGTCGTAGTCTGCGAGTGGCCGCTGAAGCCCTTTAGGCGTCACTCTCGGTTGCGGCGGATCGAGCACCAAGACACCGGTCTTTGGGTGGTAGTGGGATTGCGGCAGCACTGACATGTATCCGCTCTCGATGGCCGCTTGGATGACTCGGTAGCGGCCGTCGCCCAGTGCGCGTTTGATCCAGCCGCGGTGGTCAAGTTCAGCGAACAGCCTGCCCGCTCCGATCTTCACGCCAGCGCGAGTTAGCGATTGCGCTGCGTCACGGATTGACAGATCCCCTTCTGCGGTGAGGATTTTGTCGGCGACTAGAGCCTTGGGCTCTAGTTCGGCGTTGCGGACTTTGGTGAGTTGATGGGCCTCAAATTCGTCGGCGTAGGCGCGGAGGGCTTCTGGCAGGGTTTTCGGAATGTTGAATTGGGTTACGCTCTCTGCCGCTTCGGCTTGGCGGGTGCGGATCGCGAAGTAGGCTTGAGCCGCGGCGACTTCCGGCTTGTTCGGGTCCCCATTCATCGCAACGAGGTAGGCAGCGAAGCGAGATAGTTCGCTATCCTCCGCTGGACGTCCCCCAGAGGACTTTTCAGCCGATCGCCTGAAATGCGGCTCCAGGTAGTGTCCTTGATTGGCAGCCGACTTCATCGCTCGCTCAATCGGGTTCTTAAACTCGTTCCACCGTGCATACCCCATGAGGGGCATCAATTCGCGGGCGGACCAGTACTCGGAGCCGTCTGAACGCAGGTGGCGTATCGCGTCGAATGGTGAGCCGTTGGCGTGTGGACCGGTGAGCGAACTGTCGTTCGACGGCAGGCTAGGACTAGATTCGGGCATGCTTCATCCCTTCGGGGTTGGGGTTGTTTGGGGCGTCGGCGGCGGGGGAACTTTGGCGAGCGATCCCGCTGTCGACGTTCAAATAAGGTATAGCAAAACCTATACCTCGGGTTGTTGAAAGTAAAGAATTACCTATACCGTGTGTTAGCGGCCATCTCGAATCTGATACACACGAGCCTTCGTAACCCCCAGCTCCGCAGCGATATCCAAGGGACTGACCCCCGCGGAAAGCGCCGCGGAAACAGCAATCTGCTGCACGACCCGCGCCTCTCCCCGAAGCTCCTCGGATCGCCTCCGCGCCTCCCTCACCGCGGCCAGTAGCCGGGCCTCTTCCTCTGCTGACACTTTGCCCACCACCTAATACTCGCAGCGCACGGAAACAGTCCACCCGCCCACCACACACCGCTACCCCGCGGACACTCATACCAATGCCCCCTCCCTAGCAGCCGCACCAAGCCACGCCAAGCACAGGAGTCACGCACGCCCCCTCGGCTCGTATGGCTTCGATTCAAGCCACTCATCCACCTCGGCCTTCTTCAACCGGATTTGTGTTTTGCCGTACAGGTACGACGGCAACTCCCCCGCCTTGATCGCGGCACGCAATATTTTCGAGTCCGTCGTCCGAATGTGCTCGGCAGCCTCAGCCACCGTCAACCACGTCGTCGTCATGCTGCGCCACCCATCACTAGAACGATCACGACAAGCTCGGCGGAATAGGCGATCATTCGGCGTCACCACCTTGAGGGTGCCCGGCGCCCGGGATGTGGGCCCGTAGTTCATTCCCGGGCGCCGGGCCGTCTCCTACGCTCAGGGTGCTGGTACCAAGCGAAGGAGAAGCATGAGTGCAGCAAACGCGGTCCGCAGGTTCAATGCGGCGATCAGGTTGGCGGCCCCCGGCACATACGAGGAGGAGCTTGCCAAGGGCCTTAAGTATCTGGCCGACGCGGTAGCCGAGCTGGAGCGGCGTAAGTAGCGGGTAGGCCGCCTCGTCACCAACTAGACGCGCTAAACGTTCGACGGTGGTGTATTGCCAGCGGGTTCGGGCGCAATGAGCGGCGTCGATCAGGCGGTGCCCAAGCTCCTGCTCGGCCGATAGAGCGTTGCGTTGATTCCATGCCGCGGTGTCGGCTTCGCAGCGTTTCCATGCTGCGTCGCATGCGGTGTCCGGGTCGGTGCAGTAGTCGTCGATGCATGGCTGTGGGTCGCTGACCGGGTTTTTTGGCACGGCCTGCGGGGCGCTCATGCGGACACTTCCTTTAATCTGCGGCGCCAACGGTCTTTTGGCGCTTGTGGCCGCCATTGCTCAAGGATTGAAGAAATGATCGATGCCTCGAGCACCCGAGCAATTGCGGCCCGCATAACAGCGGCGTGGACGAGCGAACTGTCGTTCGATGGCAGGACAGGACTAAGTTCGGGCATGCTTCATCCCCATTTGGTGGTTGGAGTGTGTGGATAGACAGCGGTGGCCGGACTTCCGCCAAGATGTGACGGCCGCCACTGTTTTGTATAGGGAGACGCTACGGTCGGTGAGGGGCTTTGTCAAGGCTCCCGCAACAATTAGCCTTTGAGGATCTGATACAACCGAATTCGTTGCACACCAGCAGCTTCCGCGATCGAGTCCCGCGAGATACCAGCATCCATTGCATTCTGCAAAGCAGCGCGCCGACGCGCCGAATCCTCGTCCGCCTTCGCCCGAGACTGCGCAGCCTCTGCAGACGCCTCCCGCACCGCGGCCAGCAGCCGGGCCTCTTCCTCCGGTGACACTTTCGGCACCTCCTAATAGTCCCAGGCTGGAAATAGATCCACTCGGCCGACACAGCTCAGACCGCAGGGCCGGGCTCATTTCGCCTCACCGCCGACTGCCAGCTCCTCGCGTACGATCTCGCGGATCAGCTCTCGAAGTGAGACCGAATTCCCGTCACTGTCGGTGTTTCGGTGGCGCTCCAGGACGCTCATTGGGCAGTTCAACGCGATCGCAAGCTTCTTCAGTTGAGTCGGGTTCGGCCAGCGGTGACCGCCTTCAAGGTCGGACAGATATCCCAACGAAATTTTTGATGTTCGTGAGAGTTCAGCGAGGCTGTACCCGTCCTTTGTTCGCGCTACTCGCAGTTGGTCCCATATGCCGAACTCGCTAATCCGCTTGTTGCCCATCAGGATTCGGCTCCCCAAAGGCTCATCTGGGCTTTGGCTGCTTCGATGGCCTGGCGGGCATCGAGGACGGCGATCACGACTTGTCGAAGCGCGTGGGGGTGGAGGTTCCACGCTGTTCCCGTGTGATGGAACAGGTGCCTGAACCTGGCCTTGGGCGCACCGTTTTGCTTAAGCACTCCGGCGTCACGGAAGGCGCGCCCCAGTGTGGCCGTGGTGAAGTCGAACCCGTAGTGCTGACGGATTTGGGCGCATACCTCGTCGCGGTCCCACGTGGTGAACGGCTCCGGGCTGTACTGGCCGCGCTTGCGGATCGCGGGTAGAACCTCGTGGAACACCCAGCGTTGGAATCGCTCGACGCGAGCACGTACTTCGAGATCGGGAATGCGGCTTATCTGCCTCTGACCTATAGCACGGTAGAAACCAGACTCCATCAGGTACCAATCAGCCTGAGCTCCGCGTCGCATGAGTGCCCGCGTCGACGCGGGCACGGACTGACCTGCTTTTTCACTCGGGCGCGCCGACGCGCCCACAGCTTGACCTGCGTTTTCGCTGGGACGCCGCTTGACGACGCAGTCGGCCGGCAGAAACCGCACCATGTCCGACGCATCCCGGTAGCCGAGCTGCTGAGCGACGGGGACTGCGTATGCGAGGAACCCGTCCTGTTCGAACTCAACGGGGATTTCGAACTCGGCGCTGGTGAAGAGCTGAAGGCTCACATGGACTCCTGATCAGAAGCTGAGCGGGATTTGATACGCACGACCGTAGCGCGTCCATGCGCGAACTGCAAGTCTATTGGCGCGAATGGTCTCTTAATTGTCCGCTACCTGCGATGTTCGAAAAGCACACGCGTGTCATTGCGAAACTTCGCGAGAAGTGCGAAAAGTAGACTTCGCACCAGTGCGCGCTACAAACTAGGCAGGTGAGCGAACTGGGACCGCCCCCCGAGGCACTCTTAATTGAACAGCTGCGTACCGAGATCCGGCCCAAGCTGTCGATCCGCGCGGCAGCTGAGGCTGCCGGCATCTCGGACGCCCGCTGGCGTCAGATAGCCAAGGGGCACAACCAAGCGTCGAAAGATGTTCGCGTCCCTGCACGAGCTCCCGCGGACACCTTGGCCCGAATGGCCCGCGTTGTCGGCGCTACACCAGATCAGTTGCGTCAGGTAGGCCGTGACGACGCCGCAGCCGAGCTGGAAGCACTGAAAGCCGCGCCACAAGAAAGACACAGGAATCCAACAGAGAATTCGTCGCTTCAATCATCCAGCATTGAAATGGAAATCCGAGACAGCTTAAAAGCACTGGAAGACAAGGATATCCGAATACTTGCGATGCGCTCCCACGGCCTTTCACGCGACAGCGTGAACGCCCTTGCCGATCTCGCGGAGCAGTTTCGACGTCTGGAGGGGTTGCCATCCGGAACGGATGATGATGCCCTTTAGCGGGAAACGCACTAGCTAGCTGATCTACATGGGGGCTACATATGGCCTTGTTGGATTGGGCTGCGGGAAACCTGCAGCGGCCGTGGTCTCGAACCTCGCGAGAAGCCACAAATATTGAACGCTGCATCCGCGATCTAGCCCTGCCTCCGCGGCCACTGCTGATGCAGGTAATTGAACACGTTTCCGATAAGCAAGGTCGCCAGATCTCACTGGTGCCTTCACATCTTCGCCATCTCGGCCTATCCGGCGCTTGGCTAGACATTGGCGACCGTGACTTAATCGTGTACGAAACAACGGCCAGCAGCCGTATCCAGCGATACATCATCTGCCACGAAATAGGCCATATGGTTCTTAACCACCGCCAGCTTGATGCGTCCCAGATATTGCAACGCATCGAAATGGGCGACGGCTCATCGGTGTGCGGATCGGCATACAACGATAAATTTGAAGACGATGCAGATGCCGTAGCCAGATTGTTGTTATCTCGACTTTCAAAGCTTTCGGAAATTAAAGATTACAGCGGTGAATTAAATACAGTGGTTGGCCGTATTGCGGCGACACTCAAACATAGCGCATGAATGCATGCGATTTTGAAGAAGTAATAGTTTTTGGAATTTCCACCCTGGCGTATACTCTTGCCGTTTGCCATTCCGTGGCATGGTTTCGATTCCAACTCAGACGAACCGATAACGCCATGCAACGCAGGTATATTCGTAACGCATTTTCAGTTCAATTTACATTATTCGCCTCAGGCTCATGCACATTCCTTATGGCAACTGATGTCCCATTAAACATACTGACGCGTGTAACGCATGTCCCAAATATTGCAATACTCTTATGCCACTGGTTTTCCCTCGCCTGGGACGCAGCGGCGATCCTGGTGGTTTTACATTGGACAAACCATCAGGGAATCACTAAGAATTCATTTCTAATAGTATCCATACCATTCTCGATTGCGGCGCTTTCTCTGGGCATCTTATTCACCATCGGAGCCCATCCAGGCGGTTCAACGAACCTCATCAGCTACCTGGGCCCGACACTGACCGGAACCTGCTACCTGGCCATCTTCCTGGTCTCAATTCTCGTATCGCGAGTGATCACACTGCATGTAGTGCGTAGGGAACTGCCAAACACTCAAAATTCCGCCCTTCGAATAGCCTTAACGCTAATCGGCTGGGAATCTGCCCTGTTTTTCCTGTTCGTTGTCTTGCGAACAATTATGCAAGCTGCAGTGATTGAGGGCCACGACACCTCTCACATTGATTGGATACCAGCGACATTAGCCGGCCTAGCAAACATACTTTTAATATGCGGATACACTTGGCCGGAGTTCTCTTCATATAGAAAAATCTACCGTGCAGCATGGGATAATTGGAAATATTATCGAAGAGTGTACCCATTATGGGCCGACCTTCGGAATAGAATTGCAAAATCGGAAATATCATATTTAAATCCACCACAATCCGGGCCAATAAGAATTATCAACTTACCGGAACTTGTTAACCAGCATCTTGCCGATATCGATGTGTATCTTACCCATTTCACGGCTTCCAGCAAGGGCGATCACCAAGGGCTTCTAATAGACACAGAAGCGTTATCAACAGCTTTGCTTGATCTATCAACCGGAAAATCGCATCGCGATATCCAAATATTAGAAATTGCGAAAAAATACTCTTCCCGAAGGAAATACTTGAGGCGGTCCTGCCTTGACGAAATACCTCTAATGATAGGAGTGGTTCAATGAAGCCAACCCGGATCTTCTCACCTCACGTCAGCTTGCCGGCAACAGCCAGAACTAACGATTATTATCTGGATAAATATCCGCAGCTTGTTTCTGATGTCAGAAAATCGGCATTATCGACCACCTGGACACCTGACGAATCGCGAGAATGGACGTACTTTGAGCGTGCAATGGCCCCGCATCTGGCCGACCCTTTCCGTGGAACTGTGCATCGACATATCCTCGCCGCAGATGAAACAATACGTACGCATGAAGTAGAAGCGGCTAAAGCCGCTCTCGCCGATCAAGCAATCGAACCCGAACAGGTGGACTTGCTGATCTCTGTATCAATGTGGCCTGACCAACTCGGCTTTGGAAATGGCTTGTGGCTAGCAGAAAAGCTTGGACTACGTTGCGCGGCATGGAATTTGGAAACAGCTCAATCTGGCGGATTAGCGGCCATACAAGCAGCGCATTCCCTGACTGCCAGCGGTTTGTACAACACGGTGCTCGTAGTGGCGTCCTGCTCATACAGCCGCGCAGTACCAGAGTCGAGCACGTTCTCTTGGTTTCTTGGCGACGCCGCCACGGCCGCAGTGGTCACCACAGAATTCACGGACGGTGTAGGCGGTGAATTGCTGAGCGCCGCAGCAATCAACACGGTCGAATCCAAGAATGAATTTATTGCTTTACCGTCAGAGACGCAGTATGGGCCAAATCTGGAGCTAGCGCCTAGCTCTGCACGTGGTGCAGCAATGCGCAAATACACCGACAACCATATTTCAACCGTAGTCAACCAGGCTATCAACAGGGCCGGTCTGCACGTTTCGGATGTAGATTTCTTCGTATTACCCACACCTGTAGCTTGGTTTGCCGACTTTGCGGCTCAACTGCTGGATATCGATCCCGCGAAGACGATCAATCCCTATCCCAAATACGGGAATATTGGCCCTGCTTTACCGCTAGTCAATTTGCGAGAATCGCTCGCCACAGGATGCATCAAGCCTGGCGATCTCGTGTTACTAGCCGCTATCGGCAGTGTGTCCAGTGCAGCAGCTAGCATCATGCGCTGGAACTGAGCCGCTGACTCTTAAGCCTGCGGGTTTGTTGTTGCGGCTGCATCGGCGCTAGCGCGGAATGGCGGGGCCGTGTAGAGACGACCTGGGATCGACGAAAAGCGAACAGGTCGCTCCCACGTGACTTCCGGCCAACCGGCGAGTCCAATCACGTTAAAACGCCGACTTTGATCGCACTTTGGGGAAATGTCAAAACCGTCATTTCCCTCAAAGCAAGATCAAAGTCGTGTCCGACATCGACTTGCTTATCGGTAAGGTCCGCAGCGGTCAGTCTGCCGCGAGCCTTGAAACATTCACCCTCGACTTCAAGGCCGAGAAGCCCGGCTCCGTGATGTCGAGGTCGATGATAGTGATGATCGCGCGCAGGAGCATGGGTGACCATTGTTTGACTGGGTGCGCATCGAGCCTTGCTAGTAGCTGCCGGCGCAGGTCGTTCAGGTTGTTCACCACAGCCTCCGGTTAGTCGAACATGTTTTCGATACCCGGACACTATGTGAGGCCACCCGAAACCGGAACCAATCCCGGTAAATAACACCCGTGTAATTCAGATCCCGCCTGGGGCCTGTACCGAAAGATCGCGGGGGCGATACCGGGACCGTAGAGTGACCAACGTAGCCAGCCCATTGAGATGGGTTTGGAAGTGAGCCGCAGGATGACTCGCCGGATGACGAGGCCTGCGGCTCGCGTGCGGGGCTCGGTCATCGCCCGGATAAATCTTGACATCCAATTCTGATGATGTTTTCGTTTCTTTCGATTTACACTGGATGTATGCCCACCGCCCTAGAACCCCGTACCGTCCTGCCGCCCAGGGAACAACAAAACTTCGCCGACCTGCTGGAAGCCCTCAGCTCCGCAGGCGCGGCAATCTACGGCAGGACTGGACACGCGGTACCACTTCCCGAAGAGGTCCGGGACGCGTTCTTAAACGTGGCCGTTGCCATGTCCGAAGGCAAGGGCATCCGACTAGTTCCGCATCGCATGACCCTGACAACGCAAGAGGCGGCCGACATTCTGAACATTTCCCGGCCTACCCTGGTAAAACTCCTCGAAGAGGGACGAATCCCGCATGAAAAACCCGGCCGGCACCGCAAAATCCGCTTGGATGCCCTGCTGCAGTACCAGCAAGAAACGCGTATCAGGCGGGCGGCGGCATTACAGGAGGCAACGCGCGATTCCGCTGATGAGATTCGGGCGCTACTGAGGAAGAAAGGCTAGCCCGAGCTTCCGTGTCTGCGTTCCCCGTAGTCCTTGACGCCTGCGTACTTGCGCCCTATCCGATAGCCGATATTCTCCTCCGGCTAGCAGACGAACACACTTACAGGCCTTTGTGGTCAGTCGACATCCTGGCCGAAACACGCAGAACCATGGTCACCAAGTTGGGCTTGTCCGACGCGAAAGCTGATAAACGTCTCGCAATGATGCGGGAGAATTTCATCGACGCCGAGATCACGGGCTACCGAGACCTGATTCCGGCGATGCGAAACAACGACAAAGACAGGCACGTCCTGGCTGCCGCAGTGCGAGAGAAAGCGGAGGTCATCGTTACGTTCGATCTCAGTGGGTTCCCTGATACCGCTTTGATTGAATACGGCATCCGCGCGCTGCACCCAGACCACTTCTTACTTGACCAGTTGGACCTCTATCCGACGGCCACAAAGACGGCCTTATACGGCATGGTCTCCAGTTGGACGAATCCGCCTTTCACATTCGATGAAATTCTGGAAGCTATCGACAACGGAGGCGCCCCTAGCTTCGCGGCCGAAGCACGCCTAGCATTCCGATTCCATTAGACAACCGGCTTAGGCCCGCGGGCTTGCATTGGCCGACAATTCGCGTTTCACGAGATCTTGTTGACTCTTGCTGCGGTACTGCACCACTTTGATCTGGAACCACGTCCCGGGTATGAGTTGTCGGTGTCTGAGCCGATGACGTTGAAGCCTGCGGGTTTGTTGTTGCGGCTGCATCGCCGCTAGCGCGGAATGGCGGGGCCGTGTAGATCGGATCGCGATCTAATCGAGGTAGAAATCTATCAAGAATTCTAGCTAGAGTGGGTTCCATGATGATTGATCACCGTGACGTCGTGGGCGTCACAGAACTCGCCAATAACAGCTCACGTCTCGTGGCTGACGCAGCGCAGGGGCGTGATCTTGTCATCGCCAAGAACAACAAACCCACTGCCGCACTAGTGGGTATCAGTCGCCTGCAGGAGCTGGAAGACCGGGAAGAAAACCTGAGGCTACTCGTCCTCGCACTTACTCGCATCGCAACCGACAACGGAAACCGCACAGAACTTAACCATTTCATCGAAGAACTAGGTCTAACCGATGAGGTCGCTGCTCTCGAAAACGAGGACGAAGAGTAACCCCGCATGGCCCGGGTATTACTGACCGATGATGCCAAAGATGACATCCGCGACCTCGACGGCTCAGCCAAAGCCAGGGTGTTGAGCGACCTCAAGAAGCTCGAAACCTCACCGGCGGATCGCGGTCAACCGCTCGGCGCTCGCGACATGGGCAATCTGACCGGACTGCGCAAACTCAAAATAGGCCCCAGAAACGCATACCGTGCTGTCTACGCTACCGAGGGTGATGCCGTCGCGGTCGTGATTGTGGTCGGCGCCCGATCCCAAGCCGAGTGCTATCAACTTGCCCTCACGCGCATCCGCCTACTAGCCGACACTGAAGAACGCAGCGAAGTAACTGGGCTACTGATGTCAATTATCGGCGAAAGAAAAGACGGCTAGCGGTTATACCCACTTCAACCTGTGTAATTCAGGTGGATACCCGTACCGGACAGCCACCGCACAATTAGCCCGGGCGTCGTTCGCAAGATCAACAACGCTATCGACGAAAGCAAGGGGAAATGATGCACCAGTACAAAGTGGAAGTCACCCGCGACGGCCGCTGGTGGATGATCTACGTCCCTGAAATCGACCAATTCACCCAAGCACGTCGGATCGGCGAAATCCAGGAAATGGCCGAATCCCTCATCCATATCAGCACCGAGATCCCCCTCCACCAGATCCAGGTGCAGATCACCAACATCACCGTCACGGGACTAGGCGACATTTCCGCACGCGCCGCCCAAATCGACGAAGACCGCCGCGCAGCCGAAGAAGCCGCCACACACGTAAGACGCGAAGCAGCGGACTACGTAGCCGCCCTCACCAAGGCCGGAATTACCATCCGCGACGCAGCCGAACTACTCCACGTCTCCCCTCAACGCATCAGCCAGCTGGCAGCCTTGACAGCTCACTAATTAGCTTTCCCGATCCCTTGTGCCAGCGCCAGGCATCAACTCACTGAGCGCACTGTCTAAAGCTTTGCGCTTCACTCCTTGGTCGACGTGCGCGTACGAGCGGGCCACGAGTGCGCCGGCATGGCCGAGGATGGCCATGCGAATGTCTTCGGGAACGCCAGCTTCGAGTAAGAGCGTGGCGGTGGTGTGGCGGGCCACATGTAGAGGTGCTGATGGTAGATCGGCTAGCTTGAGCGCGTTCTGCCAGTTTTTGTAGTCGTCACGCGGGTGGATCGGGCGTCCATCGTGGTGGTGCCAGACCAGGTCATGAGGATTGTTGCTGGAGCGTGGGAGTTGCTCTAGGGCAGCCCACATTGGCGCTGGAATTGGGACGATGCGGGTGCCGCGAGCGGTCTTTGGTCTTGTCAAAAGAAGTGAGCGGTGGATTTCCTGGTATTCAAATCCCCGCGGTAGGTCCCAGTAGCGTTGTGGGCAGAATCCGATGCGTTCGCGCCCGCACGGCCAGGTTCGGTCACTGCCACGCTCCCCGCAGCCGTGAACTTGGGAGATAGCTTGTAGTTGCCATGACAGGTCGATGGTTCCTGCTGTCAGGTCCACTCGTGACCACTGCAAACCCAATAACTCGCCTTGTCGGGACCCGAGCAGCAGGGCTGCGGCCCAGCGGGTTGCCCATGGGTCGTTGAGGTCGAAAGCTGATCTCAGTAATTGCTTGGCTTGTTCGGCGGTTAGTGGTTGACGTTCGGCCGTGATGTGACGCGGCTTATCTACGTTCTTTGCGACGTTGCGGGTGATCATGCCTTCCCGCTCAGCGTCATCCAGGGCGCGCTGCAGAATTACGTGGGCCTGTTGAGCTGCCCGTGATGACGGGATGGCGTCATGCATCTGACGCACATGGGCTGGTAAGAGTTTGTCGAGCTTACGTTTGCCGATATGTGGGATCACGTGTAGCCGCATTACTCGGTCATAACTCACGAATGTGGATGGCCGGATT
>JAIENC010000145.1 GCA_019751635.1 Mycobacteriaceae bacterium | reverse complement strand
AGTCGGTGGGCATCATCAGATCCATGCACCCATTACACCGGGCGCCCCGAAAGATCGATGATGCGGGGCTGATCACGACCGATAAAGTTCCTCAAGGTCATCGGTGAAGGTGCCGACAACCACTTTGCGGCGTAACTTCAGGCTCGGCGTCAGGTCACCGGCTTCTACCGAGAGTTCCCGATCGATGATGGCAAATTTTTTGATCTGCTCCCACCGATTGAGATGGGCATTGAGCTGCTCGACATACCCGCCAATGAGATCCCGGGTCTTGTCATCGCGGGCGATCGCGGTAAATGACGTGTCGGTCAGGCCGTGTTTTACCGCCCACTGGGTGATCGCTTCACGGTCGAGCGCGATCAATGCCGTGCAGTACGGCCGACTCTCGCCATAGACAACAAGTTCGCTGGCATAGGGGCAGAGCGCTTTGAAGGTGGCAGCAACCGCCGATGGCGCCACATATTTTCCTTGCGATGTTTTAAACAAATCTTTCTTGCGGTCAGTGATGCGCAAGAATCCGTCGGAGTCCAGTGCGCCGATGTCGCCGGTGTGAAACCAGCCATCCGGCTGAAGTACTTCCGCCGTGATCTCGGGCAGGTCGTGATAGCCGGTCATCACGCCAGGTCCTTTGAGGAGGATCTCGCCGTCTTCGGCGATTCTGACCTCGGTAGCCGGTAAGGGCCAACCAACGGTACCAATCCGATAGGCGCCGGGGCGGTTGATCACGGATGCAGCCGACGTTTCGGTGAGGCCGTAGCCTTCCAGCACAACAGTGCCGATAACGTTGAACCATTCGGCGATATCGCGATCCAGCGCGGCCGAACCGGAGATAAAGAACCGGATCCGGCCGCCAAACCGGGCCCGGATCTTGGCGAACGCCAACACATCGGCGATCTTGTATTGCAACAGAGCTACCGGTGATGGTCGTCGACCAGCCTGCTGCGCTCGGATCACCGGCAGACCGGCCCTAACCGCCCAATCAAAGATCGCTTTGCGCAGCGCACCTTGTTCCTCGGCCATACCGTGGATCCGAGCATGAACTTTCTCGAAAACACGAGGCACCGCGGCCACGATGGTCGGCTGGATGACCGGCAAATTTTCAAAGATTTTTTCGACTCGACCATCAATTGCGGTGGCGAATCCGAGCTGCAGCGGCAGGGTCAGCAGCACTTTGCCGAACGAATGCGCCAACGGCAGCCATAAATAGTTCAGGTCATCACCGCGAAAAACATGCACCACCGCGGCCGCGGCCGCGGTGTAGGTCCACGCCGAGTGCGGGAGTTCCACCCCTTTGGGTTGCGCGGTCGTGCCGGAGGTGTAGATGATGCTGGCTAGATGTTCGGGACGAACAGCGCGCACCCGGGCCTGGACAACATCGGGAGCTTCGGCAAGTAACTGCTTACCGCGCTGCTCAAGTTCCTCCAAAGTGATCACCCAGTCGCCATCACCAGCGCCGTCAATGATCACCACTTTTTGCACCTTAGGCAGGTCAGCCCGAAATTCGAGCAGTTTGTTGACCTGACTCTGATCCTCGGCTACCACCACCCGACTGCCGGAATTGGCGACGATGTAGGCGACATCGCGGGCATGAGTCGTCGGGTACACCGTGGTGGTAGCTGCACCGGAGCAGAGCACAGCAAAATCGGTAAGCGCCCACTCATAACGGGTGGACGCTGCCAAGGCGACGCGATCCTCGGGCGCAATACCCAACGCGATTAAGCCGGCGGCGATGCCCTGAACGCGGTCATTGACCTGCTGCCAGGTCACGCTCTCCCAGCCGTCACCTCGTGGATAGCGAAACGCTTCAGCATGCGGGGTGGCGGCAACGCGGTCGACAAACAGCTGGGACACCGACGGCGCCCGGTTTTCAATCGTGGCGAAATCGACCTTTTCCCCAGCCCACCGAGTTGTCATGAGCCGAGTCTAAGACGCTCACTGAACCGGGATCTGACGGCGGCCGGATGTTTTCTCAAAACCCTTAGGCGGCAACGACAATGCTCAGTTGACCAGAGCATTACCGGGCGAGGTGGCAATCAACTCGCCGCGTTCCAGGGCCACCGTTCGGTACTGCTGCACAATGGCGTATTCCGGGCTTGACACCATGTCCATAAAGGCACTCAGGGTCGGGTACTCGACGGTGAGGATGGCATCCCACCATGGTTTCTCGCCCTCGCCAAGGATCACCGTCGGCGCCAGACCTACGTAGCGGATAACGCCGCCAACACGTTCCAGATGTGGCGCGATCTCTCGCCCGTACTGCAGATAGCTCTCCAGGCCACCTTCGGCTTTGAACTTCAGCAGATTAACCATGACCACCGGTTCGTCTGCCGGACGCGCAACCAACGCCGCGAGCTGGGCTGGGGTGGGGTCAATGATGCTCATGGAGAATCTCCTTGCCTTAGTCCGGTTACTCCGCAGTCAGTCATCAAGCAGGCCAACGGGCTTGACATTGCGAGCCCAGCTGCTGGCAGTCTAGGCGGCCTTGCCGCCTGAGCCTGGCATCGGCATGACCCGAGATCTCAACCGGGCGCCACTAATGTTGGCCCGACTCGGAGGACTGCCCACCCCACACCGCGCGCGCCCCGGCGTCTCCGATCCGATAGATCTGGATTGTCGATGCGACGCCAACCACCACGGCAAGAAACGCCACCACAATGTTGAGCAGCGCACTGCGCCCGACTGCCCGCCCCTCCCGCACCTGGATAACCACGAGAAGGATCGCCACCACCAGCAACGCCACCGTGAAGTAGAGCAGCCAACTGCCCAGTTCGGCGTGCCGGTCAAGAACCGCGCTGTGGTGCTTTTCCTGGTCATAGAGCCACTGGCCGGCCCCGGCGGTGATCGGGGTAATCCCGACGACAATAACGGCCAGGGCAAGCACCAGCCAGACCAGCCGTTGGCGCACGGCCGGCCATAACCCACACAGAATTTCCAACACCGCGGTCAGCGGGACGAGCACCACCAGGACATGAATCAACACGATATGGGCTGGCAGGCCGTTAATAACGTTCACAGCGTTCCTCGCATCGGCGCCTCAGGGCGGGCATCGGCAGGGGTGCAACGTTGGCGGTGGCGGAGGGATTTGAACCCTCGGACGGGGGTTACCCGTCACACGCTTTCGAGGCGTGCTCCTTAGGCCGCTCGGACACGCCACCGTAGAGCAGCTTACCCAACGGCGCTAGTCACCCCAATCGTTGGCGGGTAAAGAACGTTTCCAGCAGCGCGGCGCACTCATGGGCAAGCACGCCACCTCGCACCGCGGGACGGTGGTTAAGCCGGCGATCACGCACCACATCCCACAATGAACCCACCGCTCCCGTTTTCGGCTCCCACGCACCAAACACCAACCGCGACACCCGCGCTAACACCAGCGCACCAGCACACATCGTGCACGGTTCGACGGTAACCGCCAACGTCGTTCCAGTCAGCCGCCAACCATCCCCGAGCACACTCGCCGCCCTGCGCAACGCCAAGATCTCGGCATGCGCGGTAGGGTCACCCCACTCTTCACGGGCATTGACCCCGCGGGCAATTTCGGTTCCGGTGGCATCGATGATGACCGCTCCGATTGGCACATCCCGGGGACCGGCGGTGGCCGCGACCGCCAACGCGGACCGGATGAGTGCTTCGTCGTCGGTCACCGACGGAGCTGGTCGAGCGCCGCCGACAGTTCCTCGGCGAACCCCATTTCCTGCGCAATCCGCCCCAGATGCTCATCGGCATAGAGATCGGGCTCGTCCAAGATGACGCTGAGCACGGCCGCCGGCAGCCCTAGATCTGACAGCACCGCTAGATCGCCTTCTTCGAACGGTTCGGCATCCTCGAGATCCTCGGGATCGATGTCGACGTCGAGGCTTTCGAGAACTTGAGCCGCAATGTCGTAATCCAGTGCCGCGGTAGCGTCCGAGACCAGTAGCCTGGTGTGCGCCGGGCCAGGTCGAATGACAATGAAAAAATCGTCATCAATATTGAGCAACCCGAAAACAGCCCCTGCACTGCGCAACTCACGCAGCTCGGTCTCGGCAGCAGTGAGGCTGCTGAGCGCGGTGGATCCCATCGGGTAGCAGCGCCATCTGCCCTCTTCACGCACGACGGCAACGCCAAAGCCATCCGGCGTACCCACGGATGGGCGCTGCGCTGAGACCCGCTCTGCTCCCATGGGCGCTTACGGTAATACCTGGACCAGTCAATTGACCAGCGTTCGACATGTTATCTGACATAACTTCAGCACCAGGGCTGGCGTGATATGCCAACCTTTCAGGGTGGTCAATACACCGGTATGCGTGCTGGGCTTGGGGTTAATTGGCGGATCGATCATGCGAGCCGCGGCCGCTGCCGGCCGAGAGGTCTTCGGTTACAACCGGTCCAGAGAAGGCGTACAGGGTGCCCGCGCTGACGGTTTCGATGTCACCGCTGAACTCCCCGAAGCGCTAACCCGAGCCGCCCGTACTGAAGCGCTGATTGTGTTGGCGGTGCCCATGCCAGCGATACCGAGCATGCTTGCCCAGATTCGCGAACTGGCCCGGCACTGTCCGTTGACCGATGTCACCAGCGTCAAAGGAGCGGTGCTCGATGAAGTTGCTCATGCTGATCTGCTGACCCGCTTCGTTGGCGGACATCCCATGGCAGGCACAACGCACTTTGGCTGGGCAGCCGGTGACGCTCAGTTGTTTCACCAAGCACCATGGGTAGTCAGCGTGGACGACCACGTAGACCCTACGGTGTGGTCGATGGTGATGAGGTTGGCGCTGGATTGCGGAGCAGTTGTGGTGCCGGCTAGATCCGACGAACACGATGCGGCGGCCGCCGCTATCTCACATCTGCCCCACTTACTCGCCGAAACCCTGGCCATCATCGCCAGCGAAGTCCCGTTGGCGTACCCGCTGGCCGCCGGCTCGTTTCGCGACGGCACCCGCGTCGCCGCCAGCCCCCCCGACCTGGTGCGAGCAATGTGCGAGGGCAACGATCACCTACTCGGCACCCTCGATCGCGCCATCGCGGTGCTGCGCAGCACCCGAGAGTCGTTGGCCACCAACGGCTCGGTGGCCGAACTGGTCGAGGCTGGCCATGCTGCGCGGACTCGCTATGACCACTTTCCCCGTTCGGAGATCCTCACCGTCGTCATCGGAGCCAAGCAGTGGCGGTCCGAACTGGCGGCCGCCGGTCGAGCCGGCGGCATGATCAGATCCGCTCTGCCAACCCTGGATAGTCGAGAATGAATCCGTCAGCATCGATGATCACCGTGGTGTCGGCGACCGGCGACTTAAGTTTGATCTCGGCAAGGTTTCCGGCTGCCGCGCTGCTGTAGCTGACCGTGGCGGCGCTGACCGTCAGCTCGGGAAGCGACACATACACCATGGGTAACGTGACAGTGTCGGCCTGCGTATGCAGCCCAACACGACGGATCGCCAGCGCATTGAAAAACGGACTGAAGACGACATCAACGTCGAGAGCACCGTTGTAGCTGGCGCGGGACTCCCCCCGGTGATCAGTCACCAACCACATGTTCTCTTCGTCACGAGCAAGGGAAAGCTGGCGTTCACGTTCGGCCATGGTCACCGTCAGCCCGATTCGCTTAGTGGCGCCAGATTCGTCGGTATTGAGATCGTAGTAGGCGCTAAACGCCGGCTGGGTTTGCGTCCGCGCCGCAACAATCTGACCATTAGCTTTGATTCGATTGCCGGACAACAGGATTCGCGTCGATTCCATGCGCGAAATATCGGGTGCACGCCAAGTTAAAATCGCCGGCCAGGCGCGCGAGGTCGCAACGTGACCTGAATTCACCTGTTTACCCTAGGCGAGAAAGCTGTCCGCTGCAGCGGCTTGGTCGAGTTTGGTCCGTTTCCGGCCAGAAAAAGCGAAGATGGCACGATGAGCAGCAACCCGCCCGGTTCCCGTGATCGCCCTGCCGCGCCAACGCCCACCTTCACTCGGGCCGGCGCCTTATGGTCGTCGTTGATTGCCGGCTTTCTGATACTCATCGTCCTGCTGATCTTCATTGCTCAAAACACCGAATCGACACAATTCGCCTTCTTTGGTTGGCGTTGGAGCTTGCCGCTGGGAGTAGCCATGTTGTTGTCGGCCGTGGGCGGTGGGCTGATCACCGTGGGGGTGGGCACCGCACGGATTGTTCAGCTACACCGCGCAGCGAAGAACCACCCGTCCGGGCGGCATTAGCTTCGACGAACTCACTCCGGCTTTGCCAGCGCCGTTAAACCGCGGGCGATTAACGGCGCCACCACGTCAGCAACCCGGCCGGCGGTGGGGTCTGGTTCTCGCTCGGAGAGGCGGTCGCGGAAATCGATCCCCGCGGCAATGATGGCAAGTTTGAAGTAGGCCAACGCCATATAGAACTCCCACTGGGCCAGCGGCAGACCGGACACCACTGAGTAGCGATGCGCTAGCTCATCCGCCGTGGGCAACAGCGGCGATGTCCAGGCGGCACGCGAATTGACGATCAGATCTAACGCCGGATCGCGATACACGCACATCAGCGCGGCGTCGCTGAGTGGGTCCCCCAAGGTGGACAGCTCCCAATCCACCACCGCGCGAACGTGTGCGGGGTTATCCGCGTCCAAGATGGTGTTGTCGATCCGATAATCGCCGTGCACAATCGCGCTGCGGCTTTGCCTAGGGATGGATTGGCTCAGAGCTGAACGTAAGCGCGCGACATCGGCGTCGCGGCTGTCGTCAGGTAACCGAACAAGATCCCACTGCGAACCCCATCGACGTACCTGGCGTTGTAGATATCCACTGGGTTTACCGAAATCGCCCAAGCCCACCTCATCCGGGTCGACAGCGTGCAGGGAGGCCAGTACGTGGATGAGCGCGTTGACACAGCCCTCGATGCGGGTTTGATTGCCGAGCGCTTCAAGATCGGCGTGACTGCGCACTACTCGACCGGCGACATATTCCACAATATGGAATGGGGCACCGAGCACCGATATGTCCGCACAGAGCGTGATCGTGTTGGCGACCGGAACGGTCGTGTGCGCCAGTGCAGCAACGACGGTATATTCGCGAGCCATATCGTGCGCCGACGGCGTTAAGCCATGCAGCGGCGGGCGCCGCAACACCCATTGGGCGGCGTCGTCGTAGAGCCGAAATGTCAGATTAGAGCGACCACCGCAGATCAGTTCGGCACGTAACTCGCCGGCGCGGGCAAGACCCACCGAACGCAGATAGCGGTCCAGCGCGCCCAGATCCAGGCCGTCAGGTGGCTCAACGAAACTCATCCGACTTGTCTACCACTGCCCCTTCCGCCCGGAATTTCTCACGGTTGCTTGGCAATAAATCCCACACATGCTCGGTGCAATTGACTCCGGCCACGGTGACCTGACCGGATCGGGAAAAAAGCAGCCGGGTTATTGATGCGTAGTCAATACGAAATGACAGCGGCCGTGCCGTACCGAGAATCTCCTGCAAAACCACATTGATTACACCGCCGTGGCTAAAGACCACCACGGTTTGCCCGGGCTCAGCGGTGGTAACGAGGTCAGTTACGGCGGCGCCGACCCGTGACCGAAACCCTGCTTCGTCGACCGAACTGGGTAGCTGTCCCCGCAGCATTCGCGCCCATTCCGCGGGGTAGACGTCCCGGATCTGTTCGGTCGGAACATATCCAGGCAGTTCTCGGTCATATTCAGCGAACCGCTCATCTACCTCGACGGGTAGCTGACGTACCGCCGCGACGGGCGCAGCGGTGTGACAAGCTCGGCGCTGCGGGCTGCTCACGATCCGCGCGAGGGTAAACCTGGCTAACGCTGCGGGCAGACGCGCGGCCTGGGTCAGGCCGACATCGGATAAATCGGGGTCTGAGCCCTGACCGTACTCGCTGCGCAACGGCAACGCGTGCCGGACCAGTAGTAGCTGCATATCGTTGTACCTGTCGTCGACTTGTGGGCACGTAAGCACAACCCCAGTCATGGTCGACTGCACGATGTCCACAGCAAACTAATGCGCGATCAGCCGCCCCGGAGCCACTCGCTGAGTCAGCCCTAGATCGGTCAGCTGCAACCATTTTAAAAACCGCAACGAAAACGCCGTCACGTTGTACGGCAGAGCCGGCCACAACCCTACCAGCGCCGCTATTTGAGTAAGCACTCCCAGGGAAACCGACATTCTGCGTACCCTCGCACTTGTCAATCGATCCAACCCAATAGGCCAACTTCATTTATATCAAGCTTGTTTATTAAAGACAAGGTTGTTGATGGCGGCAGCGCAGCTACGCACCAGGGTGAATCCCACCGCGCGCCTACCTTGACAATCATCCCTGGCCGGGGTGGTCATATTGACCACCCGGCGCGCCTGCTCCACGACCCCAACCGCGGGATCGAGCACGGCAAGGTATTTCTCATGCGCGGCAAGCGCGTCAACCGCGACGTCAATGAATTCATCGACAGTTTCGACATACCCGCCACCCGGCTCGTTCCAAAAAAGCCAACGCGGAGGAGCGTCAAGGCTGTCATAGGCAGCGATGACAGCGGCGGCGAATTCCCGATGATCCGGCTGATTCGGCATTCCTGGAGCCCATTCCGGCCCACCGTAGATGGTCAGCACAACATCAGGATTAAGTTCGGTGAGAGTATCCACAATTTTCTGACGAAGCTCAGGGCCATCGCAGATATTGCTATCCGGAAAATCCCAGAAATCAAGATCAGATACACCAACAATCTCCGCCGCCCGGCGTTGCTCAGCCTCTCGCACTCGACCGGTCTGTTCATGCGACATGCCGGGAATTCCCGCCTCGCCGCGGCAGGCGAACACATAGCGAACATGCTTGCCAGCGGAAGTCCATTTCGCTACCGCCGCGGCCGCGGCGTACTCAGGGTCATCGGGATGCGGCACTAGGCAGACCGCTAAACGCCAGTCACTGGGAAATGGCTCAACCATGGCAACCGCTACAGCGACAGTGTGCATCCATGGCTCCTGCTTATCGAGCCACGCGAGCTAGGTCAAGAACTTTGGGCCATATTCACCCAAGCTAGCGGCGCGCCGATCGGCCATTACTGGACCATTTGGGCCGCGAATGACACTGCCGCACAGGAATTTCTGCCCCCTCATCGTCACGCCACTCACATCTTGGCGGTTGCGCTGCGCACCGCAACCACGACAAAAACCGCATTTTTCGATAAGTCAGCACGCAATCTGCTTGATATATGTCACCATGCATAGCATGAGTGAGCACGAAGACCAGCCGCTGTGCTACCTGCTCTACCGCGTCGTCACCATGCTGCGACCCCAGATGAACTCCGAGTTGGCTCCGATTGGGCTAGGACTTCCGGAGTTCGTCTGCCTCCGTAGCCTTTCCATGGAACCCGGTCAATCCAGTGCCGAGCTCGCACGTGACTCCAATGTGTCTCCCCAAGCGATGAACCTTGTGCTGCGCACGCTGCAAGACATTGGTGCGGTATCAAGACCAGAGACGGTGCCCTCTGGGCGGGCGCTTCCGGCCCGGCTCACCGCCAAGGGCAAGACTTTATTGGAGCGCGCTGAAGCCACCATGCAAATTGCCGATGACGAGCTCTTAGCTGCGCTCACACCCGAGGAACGCCGCGAGTTCAAACGGCTCCTTCATCTGGTGGGCAATCAGTAAGCCAACGCCGCCAGTTCACGGGGTGACAATGTTGAACGCTGGATCTGGTCGATCTAAAACGCCCACGAAGGCCAGCAACGCCGCTGTATCACCGGATACATCCAACCCAGGTGAGCTGATATCCCCCAGCACCGCACCAAGCAGCCGAACCTTAGTGGCTACGCTCAGCGCGACATCGGCCTGAGCCATCCCCGCGACAGCCTGGCGATAGGTCAGCACCCCATTGCGCAGCGCAAGGCGGTAGGTACTCCCCACATCATGAAAGGTGATGTCGATGGCCAGGTTGAGATCCCACGCACGGGGACCATTAACGCTGATAGCCAGGGCAGCAAAGATTTGTTCCGGCGTCAGCTGAGACATCAGCGAAAGAGAACTGAGCTGGGCGGCGCCCCCGAGGTTGCCCTCACGCAGCTCCGCCGCACCAGTCAGAAAAAAGTTACGCCAAGTCGCATTCTCGGCACCATATGCCAGCTGCTCCAAGGTGTCCGCATAGAGTTCGCGGGCACCGGCATGCTCGCTATCGGCGAATACCGCATGATCGAGTAGCGTTGCAGCCCAACGGAAATCGCCAGAATTGAAGGCACTGCCAGCCAATTCAACGACCCGGTCAATCCCACCCATCGCATCGACATAGCGGGCGGCCAGAGCCTCCGGGGGATGCGGCCAGAGCCGCGCGGGATTGCCGTCGAACCAGCCCATATAGCGCTGATAAATCGCCTTCACGTTGTGACTGACCGACCCGTAATAGCCCCGGGTATGCCATACCCGCTCTAACGCCGGAGGCATCTGCAGCATTTCCGCGATCTCGACCCCGGTGTGCCCCTGATTAAGCAGCCGCAGTGTTTGATCATGCAGGTAGGCATAGAGGTCACGTTGCAGCGATAAGAAATCGAGCACACGTTCACGACCCCAGGTCGGCCAGTGATGCGAGGCGAATACGACGTCAGTGCGGTGACCAAAGATGTCGATCGCTTCGGTGAGATAGCCCGACCAAGCATGCGGGTCGCGCACTAGCGCACCACGCAGGGTCAGCAAGTTATGCAGGTTATGGGTGGCGTTCTCGGCCATGCACAATGCCCGAAAACGCGGTAGGTAGAAATGCAGTTCAGCCGGCGCCTCACTGCCCGGCGCCATGTGGAACTCGATCTGAACGCCGTCAATCGTGTGGGTTTCACCGGTCAGCTTGATGTCAATGGTCGGCACGATGACAGCCACCTCGCCGGTAGACGGTATCTGTCCTAGACCGCAACCCACCTGACCCTGGGGCCCGCGCGCCAGCAGCGTGCCATACATGTAGGTCGCTCGGCGCGTCATTGCCGAGCCGGCGTAGACGTTCTCCTGGACAGCATGCTCGGTGAAGCCCTCCGGCGCCAGCACCGCAACTTTGCCCGCATCAACAGCAGCCTGAGAGGTAACACCCAGGACTCCACCGAAGTGATCGACATGGCTGTGGGTGTAGATCACGGCAACCACTTCGCGATGTTCTCCGCGATGAGCGCGGTACAAAGCCAACGCCGCGGCCGCAGTCTCGGTGCACACCAACGGATCGACCACGATCAGTCCGTGATCGGCTTCGATGAAGGTAACGTGCGAAATGTCGAACCCGCGGACCTGATAGATGCCCGCGACCACTTCATAAAGCCCCTGTTTGGCAACCAGCGTCGACTGCCGCCACAAGCTGGGATGCACTGACCCCGGAGCACCTTCTCCGGAACCAGACCCAGCAAGGAAGGCATAGGCATCGTTATCCCATACCACCCGCCCATCGGCTGCCTTAATCACACAGGGCGACAGCGCCGCAATGAATCCACGCTCAGCGTCGTCGAAATCCGTTGTGTCATGCCAAGGTAAGGCGGGTGCCGAATGCACCGATTCAATAACCGCCGCCGGGGGTTTCTGCTTCATGGCGATGAGACTGCCATTGATCCCGCTGCGGCGGAAAGTGATTGCGCCCACCCGCCAATGTCGCGTAGCGTCCATCCCGCAGACTGCCGACAGTACGTAAGCCTGACAGACTGCCCCAACCGGCAAAGGAGAATTTAGGTGAAGCGTTCCGTGACGATCGCCGCAGCATCAATGGCGATCGCGGCTGTAGCTCTATCCGGATGCTCAAGTAATTCCAGCAAGAAATCCGCCCCAAGCGGTAGCGGTGAGACCCCCTCCTCGGAAGGCACTGCGCATGCCTCCAAGGTCGTTATCGACGGCAAAGACCAAAACATCCAGGGCACCACTGTCTGCACCACGGTGGCCGGCACGGTCAACATCGCCATCGGCGCAGCGACCACCGGTATCGGTGCCGTACTTACCGACGGCAATCCACCCGTGGTGAAGTCAGTCGGGCTGGGCAATGTCAATGGCGTGACGCTGGGCTACACAGCAGGCGTTGGTCAAGGCAATGCCTCCGTGACGAAAAGCGGCAACACCTACACAATCACGGGGAAAGCCACCGGAGTGGACATGGCTAACCCGATGCAGCCGGTGACCAAGTCCTTCGAGATCGAAGCCAACTGCTCTTAACGGTTGAGCGGTAACCGCACCACGAACTCGGTATGGCCGGGCGCACTGTGCACCGCGATTGTGCCTCCGTGCGCTTTAACCACCGCGGCCACGATCGCCAGGCCTAACCCGGTGCTGCCGCCTTTGCGTGAGCGTGAGGCATCGCCGCGGGCAAAACGCTCGAATATCTCTGACTGCAGAGGCAGCGGTATGCCGGGGCCGTTGTCCATGACCTGCAGGACAGCGCGCTCCGGCTCAGTAGTCAGACGCAGTGTCACGGCTGTCCCTGGCCCGGTATGGATCCGGGCGTTGGCCAGCAAATTGGCTACCACCTGGTGCAGCCGGGCCTCATCGCCGCACACAACGACCGGCTCTTCCGGCAGATCCAGTTCCCACTGGTGATCCGGTCCAGCGATGCGCGCGTCGCTAGATGCATCGACTGCCAGCCGGGATAAGTCCACTGGTTCTTGTTCTAACGGCCGACCAGAGTCGAGGCGAGCCAGCAGCAAGAGATCTTCAACGAGGCGGGTGAGCCGCCCCGTCTCGGATTGCACCCGATGTAACGCGTGTGCGACAGCGTCGGAAGCCTCCTGGTCCTGCTGCATGCGTTGAGCAAGTTCGGTATAACCGCGGATCGCCGCAAGCGGGGTACGTAGCTCATGACTCGCATCAGCGACAAACTGGCGCACCCGAGTCTCGCTAGCCTGCCGGGTCGAGAGCGCCGCAGCAATGTGGTCAAGCATCCGGTTGAGCGCCGATCCAAGTTGTCCCACCTCAGTAGCAGGGTTTGCCTCAGTTGCGGGCACCCGCACCGGTAACACCACCTCGCCGTGGTCCAGCGGCAGACTTACAACTTCACCGGCGGTGTGCGCGACGCGCCGCAGCGGCGCCAACGCGTGTCTAATGATCACCATGCCGACGGTCGTCGCCGACACTAATGCGATCAGGGTGACGAGCGCAAAAATCATCAGCAGCTGGATCAGGGTGGTGTCGATGTTCGACATCGACAAGCCAGTCACGATGACATCGGCTCCGTGCTGGGCGGGCGTAGCCACCAGACGGTATCGGCCCAAACCGTCAAGGTCGCGGGTCACTGGTATACGATCCGCAGCGATCCCACGTAGTTGGGCGCTGGCCGCATCGCTCAGCGCAGCCCGGGCGCCGCTGCTTGTCAGGTAGCCGGCGGTGATCTTGCTGTTGCCGATCACCGCCGCCACCAGGCCGGCGGGCTGCCCAGGAGCATCGAGAAATCGCGGTCCGGGTCCAGCGGTCGGGGGTCTAGGCGCGTCAGGTGGTGGGGGGTGGCGCGGTTGCCGATACATCAATGCGGAACGCGAAGATGCAGCACCGAGTTGGCTGTCCAGCTGGGCAACCAAATGGCGATACAGCGCCAGCTCGGTGACCACGGTGATCCCCATACACACGAAGGCGAGCACCGCGATCTGCCCGACCAGCAACCGCAGCCGAAGCGACCAGATTCGGCGGCGCCTAACGGGCCGGCTTAAGGACATAGCCGGCGCCCCGCAGCGTGTGGATCATCGGCTGGCGACCGTTGTCGACCTTCTTCCGCAGGTAAGAGACATAGAGCTCAACAATGTTCGATCGGCCCCCGAAGTCGTAGCTCCATACGCGATCCAGGATTTGCGCTTTACTCAGCACCCGTTTGGGGTTGCGCATCATAAAACGCAGCAGCTCAAACTCGGTTGAGGTGAGCGAGATCGGTTCACCGGCGCGCGTCACCTCGTGGCTATCCTCGTCCAGCACTAAATCACCCACCACAATCTCGGCACCGCTATCGACCGTCGTCACCCCCGTGCGTCGCAACAACGCCCGTAGCCGCAGCACGACCTCTTCGAGGCTGAACGGTTTAGTGACATAGTCGTCACCACCAGCGGTTAAACCCGCGATACGGTCTTCCACCGCATCTTTAGCCGTCAACATAAGCACCGGAAGTCTGGGATGTTCTTGGCGCAGCCTGTGTAAAACGTCCAGGCCACTCATATCGGGCAGCATCACATCCAAAACCACCACGTCGGGGGGTTGAATGCGGGCCGCGTGTACCGCCGAGGCGCCATCGCCGGCGGTGGCAATGTTCCAGCCTTCGTAGCGCAACGCCACCGAAACCATTTCGGCGAGCACAACTTCATCGTCGACCACCAGGACATTGATCGGGTTGCCGTCGGCACGCCGCATGACGACGCGCTCCATCGTTGTCTGCTGCATCACATCGTTAAATGTATCGGCGCATCGGCCACACTCAGCTGTGGCTTACCTATGCGTCCGCTGTCAAAAACCGTTGCATGGCCGCGCCGGAAATCTCCGAACTGTGGATGAACCGAAAATTAGCGCATACCTCGGCACCAACTGTAGCTCATCACGCACAAATAAAATACAAAAAATTAACAATTTCCGATGCATACCCCCTCCGGGGGCTGCAGCCGGAGAGCTTCGGTGCAACGAAAAATTACGTGCTGAGCGCGCCCGGAGAGACTCGAACTCCCAACCTTCTGATCCGTAGTCAGATGCTCTATCCGTTGAGCTACGGGCGCCTGTGTTCAATTATGTGTCCAAATACGTATCGCATCAGCTACCGCGGAGGCGAGAGGATTTGAACCTCCGGTCCCCTTTTGGGGGGACAACTCATTAGCAGTGAGCCCCATTCGGCCGCTCTGGCACGCCTCCTCGAACTTTCTGAGCGTACCCGACCGCACTGTGGTGTAGGCACCGCCGGGGCCACAGCGTACTAGATGACCAACATATGCTGTCGCAGTGACCGCCCGTCTGCGCCCCGAACTGGTCGGATTACCGGCCTATGTCCCCGGCAAAACGGTGCCCGGCGCCATCAAGCTGGCCAGCAATGAGACCGTGTTCGGCCCGTTACCCAGCGTCCGTGCGGCCATCGAACGAGCCATCAACGGCATCAACCGCTACCCCGACACCGGTTGCACCGAGTTGAGATTGGCGTTAGCCAACCACCTCAACTCACAACACCCAACAGACCAGAGCTTCCGGTGGGCTCCCGAACACGTCGCCGTTGGCTGCGGGTCGGTCAGCTTGTGCCAGCAGCTGATCCAGATCACCGCGTCGGTCGGCGATGAGGTGATCTTTGGCTGGCGCACCTTTGAGCTTTATCCGCCGCAGGTGCGCATCGCCGGCGCAACCCCCATCACCGTGCCGTTGACAGACCACACGTTCGATCTCGATGCCATCATGGCGGCGATCACCGACCGCACCCGCTTGATCTTCATCTGTAACCCGAACAACCCGACCTCCACCGTGGTCAACCCATCCGCACTGGCCCGCTTTGTCGCCGCGGCGCCGCCCCATATCTTGATCGTCCTGGACGAGGCCTACGTGGAGTACATTCGCGACGGCATGGCGCCCGACAGCCTGGGGCTGGTCCACACCCACCGCAATGTCGTTGTGCTGCGGACTTTCTCCAAGGCCTACGGACTGGCCGGGCTACGCGTGGGGTACGCAATTAGCCAGCCCGAGATCATCACCGCGCTCAATAAAGTCGACGTCCCTTTCACTAAGACGAGCGTCTCGCAGGCCGCCGCCATCGCCTCGCTGGACGCCGCCGATGAGCTGCTAGCCCGCACCGACGCCGTGGTCGCCGAGCGCGCCCGAGTCAGTGCCGAGCTGCGCGCCGCGGGGTATGCGCTGCCGGCCTCGCAAAGCAACTTCGTCTGGCTGCCCCTCGGCGCTCGCGCAGCAGATTTCGTGGATCAAGCCGCTCATGCCGGAATTGTGTTGCGCCCATTTGCCACCGACGGTGTTCGGGTCACCATCGGCGCCCCGGAGGAAAATAACGCCCTACTGCAGTTTGCCCGCAGCTGGATCACTACCCGATCTAACTAGGGACCCCGATCCACAGCATCGAAGACCGCCACCGAACGCTGAAACGGTTTGGTCGAAATTCCCCGGTCAACACCGTAAGGGTGGCCGAGCATATAAACCAGACACAACAATAAGCCAAGTAACGCCGCGGTTGCCCCGGAAATAATTGAATGCAACGGTATGCTTCCGATGCGCATAAATCCCATAAGAGCTATCAATAAAACCCCACCAAATATCAGTGCCCCAGCTAACGGTGAAACCATGCGCGACCTAGCTTTGATGATGCGCATATCGCGGTAATCGACCAACTGACCCAAGTTATTCAGAAGCGCCGGACGGATCACGGGGACAGCGACACCGCTCGGTTCATCCCCAACAATGCGGTACATCTCGGTGATCATGTCTGGCCCACCAATCGCCTCACCGCCGGCGTGTTTAGGCCACTCGACATTGACCACCTGACTTTGGTAATGCCGCAAAAGTTGCTTCAGCTGGGCCTGTTGCGGTTCGGGCATAAGGGCGCTCTGCCGGTACAACGTCCCCAACATGGACGCTTCGTCGGCAACAACGACTTGAACAGACAAGAACTGCTGCCAACTAGCCATCACACTAAAAGCGAGCAGAGCTCCGTAAACAAAAGCGACCACAGAAATTCCCGTCGTCGCCCCCTCTGCCCGGTCCGCCAACTTGCTGCGATGAATCAGCCATACCGAGGCCACCGCAATGACAATGGCACCGCCCATCACCGCGGCCAATAACAGCCATATGTCTGTTCTGCTCATCCTTCTCCTTGAGGACTTCTTGCAACAACTCGGCAAAACAATCGCTTCTTATCCGTGGAACAGGCACCGGTTGCCCGCCAGCACCGCAGCTTGTGCGTTGCTCATGCCACCCGGTTGCGACCGGTAAAAGCGATCAGCCGGTCCAGGGGGGTGGCATCGGGACTCACCACAACCGGATCAGCAAACCCCACGTCGGCCCGCGCGTTCGCGGTGATGATCTGCTCAGCTAACCCCAGCACGTATTCGTTCAGCGCATCAGAGGCGGTCAAAGTCCGCCCCAGGGCCGTAGCGTAATCCCATGCATGTACCAGAAATTCGATCGACAGTATCCCGATAACAACGGCCGCCGGCGCCTCGTTGGGACCCAACATCACCATGCCGGTCAGGCCATGTGCGTGCCACGCATCTAAGGTTGGCCGCGCCAGCGCAACGATCTGCCGCTCCACCGAATCTGTCGCGTCCCGGGGCGGAAGCTGTGCGCCCACCGCACTACCAATCACGGTGATGGAGTTCATCAAGTGGTCGGTCAACTGCGCGACATCGAACTGCGTACAGGGCGTCTGGCGAGACAGATCATCAGCGGAAATGAGGTGTATCACCTGCAGCAAAACCCCAAAACTGTCTTCAGCGCTGCTGAGCTCGTCGGCCGGGGGAGAATGGGGCCCGGGTCGCACGTCATATGGCATGCGCGTCACGCTACGGTCTGTGAATGGGCGCGGACAACAACATCGCAACAAACACCACTTACGAATCGGTCACTGTTGATATCCAAGATCACGTTGCCCAAGTCACCCTGATCGGGCCGGGCAAAGGCAACGCGATGGGCCCAGCGTTCTGGGCGGAGATGCCCGAAGTGTTCGGCGCCCTAGACGCCAACCCACACGTTCGGGCAATTGTGCTGACCGGATCCGGCGGCAATTTCAGCTACGGCCTTGACGTACCCGCGATGGGCGGCACGTTCGCCGCGCTGCTAGCCGAGGGTGCGCTGGCCCGCTCGCGCGCCGATTTTCACCGCGAAATACTGCGCATGCAGAAGGCCATCAACGCGGTCGCCGACTGCCGCGTCCCCACTATCGCCTCGGTGCATGGCTGGTGCATTGGCGGCGCTGTTGACCTGATCTCCGCGGTGGACATCCGGTACGCCAGCACCGACGCTAAATTTTCGGTGCGCGAAGTCAAACTGGCCATTGTGGCCGACATGGGTAGCCTGGCCCGACTGCCGCTAATCCTCAATGACGGACATCTGCGTGAACTCGCGCTGACCGGACGAAACATCGACGCAGCCCGGGCTGAAAAAATTGGCCTGGTCAACGAGGTGTTCGACGACGCCGCCGCTGCGCTGGCTGCCGCACATGTCACTGCCGCCGAAATCGCCGCCAACCCACCGCTGACCGTTGAGGGCGTCAAAGACGTCTTGAACCAGCAACGTATCTCGGCCGTGTCAGAGAATTTACGTTACGTCGCCGCGTGGAACGCGGCATTCCTGCCCTCCAAGGACTTAACCGAAGGGATCAGTGCCGCCTTCGAGAAACGGCCAGCAAGGTTCACTGGCGAGTAGCCCTGCATGACCGAACCAGGTGCGCGCCAAGGCAGAATCGCCGTCCCGGCCGACCTCGATGCCGTCACGACAATCGGTCCCGAAGACCACGCCGGAATCGACCCAGCCGCAGTCGAGCGGATCTGGCAGGCCGTTCGACACTGGTACCAGGCAGGGATGCATCCGGCAATTCAGTTATGCCTGCGCTACGACGGCCACGTGATCTGCGATCGAGCAATCGGACATGCCTGGGGTAATCGGCCGACCGATCCCCCAGCGGCGGAGAAGATCCCCGTCACCACAGCAACGCCGTTTTGTGTGTATTCGGCCGCCAAAGCCGTCACCGTCACTGTTTTCCACTTGCTCGCCGAACGCGGCTATTTCTCGTTAGATGACCGTGTTTGTACGTATTTGCCCAACTACACCAGCTACGGTAAACACCGCACAACCATCCGGCACGTGTTAACCCACAGCGCGGGCGTTCCGTTCCCTACCGGCCCGCGGCCAGACATCACCCGCGCCGACGACAGCGCGTATACCCGTGACCGACTCGGCGAACTCAGGCCGCTGCATCGGCCCGGATTGGTACACTTCTATCACGCCCTGACGTGGGGTCCGCTGACCCGCGAGATCGTCTCTGCCGCCACCGGCCGCAACATCCGCGAGATCCTGGCCACCGAGATTCTCGAACCGTTGGGATTCCGTTGGACAAATTTTGGTGTAGCGCCAAGCGATGTTGCCCTAGTCGCGCCGAGTCACGCCACCGGCCGGCCGTTGGCCGCGCCCATCGCCGCTATCTTCCGTAAGGCGATCGGCGGCACGGTGCACGAAATCATCCCCTACACCAACAACCCTCGCTTTCTCACCAGTGTGATCCCGTCGTCCAACACTGTCTCCACCGCCAATGAGCTGTCCCGCTTTGCCGAAATGCTGCGCCGCGGCGGTGTACTCGATGGCGTTCGGGTGATGCAGCCGGAAACCCTGCGCAATGCGGTCAAGGAATGCCGGCGGTTACGGCCAGATGTTGCCACTGGGCTGATGCCGTTGCGCTGGGGTACCGGATTCATGTTGGGGTCCAAAAAATTTGGGCCATTCGGCGGTAACGCGCCGGCCGCATTCGGCCATCTCGGCTTAGTCAACGTCGCCGTCTGGGCCGACCCGCAGCGCCGGCTGTCGGCTGGCTTGATCAGTAGCGGCAAACCCGGACGAGACCCAGAAGCCAGACGCTACACCGCATTGATGAATACCATCACTGCGGAGATTCCCCGGGAAATCGGTTTTTTCGAGAAATACCGGAGGTACGCATGAGTCATCTCCCCCACCGCGCCCATGCTGTCAACGTCTGGGTCAGCGAGTAATTGTGCTGTGGCTCATGCTGTTGGGGGCAATCGTGTTCGAGGTCACCGCGACACTGGCGCTGCGCGCCTCCGATGGCTTCACCAAATGGGGTTGGGACATCCTGGTGGTGGCCGGCTACGGAGCCTCTTTCGCGATACTGGCGTTAGTGCTCAAACGCGGCATGCCGGTCGGTATCGCCTACGGCATCTGGGCAGCGCTCGGGGTGGTGCTGACATCAACCCTGGCGCGGTTTCTGTTCGGCGATCCATTCACATGGCTGATGAAATTCGGCGTGGTACTGATAGCCGCCGGCGTCTTGTTGTTAGAGGCCGGGAGCAGCAGCCATCGCGCCGCCAACCAGGACATGTCGATTAATCAGCACGCCCCGGAAAGCCAACCGGGCGGTGGCGGAGGGATTTGAACCCCCGGACGGTGTTTGCCGTCTCTCGCTTTCAAGGCGAGTGCATTAGGCCGCTCTGCCACGCCACCGCGACAAGGATAGCCGGCGCCATCGAGCGTCAAACCCTGGTTAGGGTGTTGGCCATGCGCGCCATCGTCGCCACCGCCGCCGACCACCTGGTGTGGCAGGACGTCCCCGATGTCCAGCCAGCCAACGGAGAGGTATTGATCGAGGTCCGGGCCGCCGGCGTCAACCGCGCCGACCTGTTACAGGCCGCGGGCCACTATCCGCCGCCGCCTGGCGCCAGCCAAATCCTCGGTATGGAGGTCTCCGGGGTTATCGCCGCGGTCGCCGCAGATGTCACCGGCTGGCCTGTCGGGCAACAAGTGTGTGCGCTGCTCAGCGGTGGCGGGTACGCCGAATATGTGGCCGTTCCAGCCGACCAACTGATGCCCATCCCTACGGGAGTGGATCTGGTGGACGCTGCTGGCTTACCGGAGGTGGCCTGCACCGTTTGGTCAAACTTGGTGATGGTCGCTGAGCTCTCCGCTGGACAGCTAGTACTGATTCATGGCGGCGCCAGCGGCGTAGGAAGCCACGCAATCCAGGTAGCCCGGGCGCTGGGCGCCCGGGTAGCGATCACCGCAGGGTCACCAGCAAAGCTGAAGCTCTGCCGCGAGCTGGGTGCCGAGATCACCATCGCCTATCACGATGAGGACTTTGTCGCTCGGTTACGCGAAACCACCAACGGCGTCGGAGCTGATGTGATCTTGGACATCATTGGCGCGACGTATCTGGACCGCAATGTTGACGCCTTAGCCATGGACGGGCAACTCATTGTTATCGGCTTGCAAGGTGGCGTGAAGGGGGAACTCAACCTCGGCAAGCTGGTGCGCAAACGGGCCCGGGTGATCGGCACCGCATTACGCGGCCGACCAGCCACCGGTCCGGGTAGTAAGGAGCGGATTGTTGACGCCGTCACCGCATCCGTGTGGCCGATGGTTGCCGACGGCCGGGTCCGACCCATCATTGGCGCCCAGCTACCCATCGAGCAAGCCGGTGATGCACACCGACTGCTGGCATCGGGGCAAGTGGCCGGAAAGATCGTGCTGACCGTCCCGCACTAGTGGCCGGGCAGACGTGAAAGCCCCCGCACGCTTGGCGTGTCGGGGGCTTTCACGTCTGCCCGGCCAACGCACCCTAGCCCAACGACGCCAGCGCACGCACCAGCTGGTCCACCTCGGCGATCGTCGAATAATGTGCCAAACCAATAGTGACCGCACCGCCGATGTCATTGGCCCCAATGACATCCAACGCCCGCGAAGCAACGTTAGCGACGGCCAGGATCCCGTTGTCCGCCAACCGCTGCACCACCCGCTGCGCGGGGACTTCACGGACAGCAAAACTGACCACGGGAATTCGCGAATCCGGCTGGCCAATCAGCGTTATCAACGGCAACGAGCGCAAAGCAGCCATTAAATAGTCAAAGATCCGGTTCAGATAGACAGCGGCTGACTGCATGGACACAAACAGCTTTTCGCGCCTGTCCCCGCGAGCCGCTTCATCAAGCGCACTGAGATATTCGATACTGGCGACAACTCCGGCCAACAGACCGAACTGATACGCGCCCACCTCCAGACGCTCCGGACCAACCGCATACGGATTAGCCGAGACCGAACTAAGGGTGTCTAGCAAAGCTGGATCACGAAAGATCAGCGCCCCGATGGGCGGGCCACCCCACGCGATGGCATTTATCGCTACCACGTCAGCGCCGGTCTCGCCGATGTCCAGCAACCGATACGGGGCCGCAGCGCAGTGATCGACCACTACCAAGCCACCAACATCATGAACCAGTTTGGTCATCTCACGCAGATCGGTAACGGTACCCAGCGTGGCCGATGCTGAGGTAACCGCCACCAGCCGAGTCGACCTACCGATCAACCCCTCCCACTGCCAAGTCGGTAGTTCACCGGTCTCGATATCAACTTCGGCCCAATGCACCTTGGCGCCGTAGCGGTTTGCCGCGCGCAGCCATGGAGCAATATTGGCGTCGTCATCAAGACGGCTGACAATCACCTCGTAGCCCAGGCCCGCACGCGAGGATGACACCTCGGCAAACGATGACAGCAGAATCGCCCGGTCGGCACCCAGCACCACACCACGCGGGTCACCATTGACCAGATCAGCCACCGCTTGGCGGGCGGCTTCCAACACCGCCGCACTCCGCTGCGACGCAGGGTGCGCACCAGTAGTGCTGGCAGCAGATCTGCGGAAGGCGGTCGACACGGTAGTCGCAACCGAATCGGGGATCAGCATTGCCTGTGGCGCGTCGAAATGGACCCATCCGTCACCCAGCGACGGATGCAGTCCGCGCACCCGGGCGACGTCATATGCCATGCCAGCCCACCTTATAAGTTCCGCCATTCGGCAAAGCACTGAGGTAACGGGCACCCAGATGCTTCCCACTGTACGAAGTCAGGTCGCCCGGCCAGCCATAATAGTGCAGTGGGCCTGGTGTTCGGAACGCTGATCGCATTGCTGCTACTGATCACACCAGGTGCCATAGTCGCGCGTATCGCCCAGCTAACCTGGCCCGTCGCGATAGCCGTTGGCCCGGCGCTGACCTACGGGATGGTCACCATGGCGATCATTCCCTTCGGCGCGCTCGGCATCCGGTGGAACGGCTGGACCGCCTTGGCGACTCTAGCCGTCATCAGCCTGCTCGCAACGGCCATACAGCTGCTGGCGGACCGCGGCAAAACCCCCGATAGCCACACCCACCCGGGTAACCCATGGCCAATGGTTACCGTTGCGGCAGGAGTGCTGCTAGGCGCGTTGTTCATTGGTTACGCCGCATTACGTGGTATTCCGCATTGGCAGTCCATTCCCAGCACCTGGGACGCGGTCTGGCATGCCAACACCGTGCGCTTCATCCTCGACACCGGCCAAGCATCGTCAACACACATGGGTGAGCTACGTAACGTCGAGACGCACGACCTGTTGTACTACCCGTCAGCGTTTCACGCGCTGGTCGCTGTTTTCTGTCAGCTCACCGGTGCGGCAGCCACCACCGGCTACACCCTGTGCTCCCTGGCCGCAGCCAGTTGGCTGTTTCCCATCAGCGCCGCCGTACTGACCTGGCATATCGTGGGCTCACGTAGCACTGTCGCTGCCACGGCGGCAGCCGCCGCAGCAGCACTGTCGGCGTCTTTTACCGCTGTGCCTTACGTCGAATTCGATACCGCGGCGATGCCCTACCTGGCGGCCTTGGGAATCGCAGCGCCCACCATGGTCTTGATCGCCTCAACCCTGCAGCACCGCAACCGAGTGCCGCTAGCGGTGCTCGCGTTCGTCGGGGTTTTCTCGGTGCACACCAGCGGGGGGATTGTTATTGCGCTGCTGTTGTCGGCGTGGTGGTTGGGTGATGCGTTGTGGCATCCCGTGCGCGGCCGCATCGCCGATGCCTCAATCTTGGCCGGGGTTCTGCTGGCTACCGGGCTGGTGCTGCTGCCACAGTTTGTCAGCGTCAAACAACAGGAAGACATTATTGCCGGGCACTCTTTCCTGACCTATCTGAGCAAAAAGCGCGGGCTGTTCGACGCTGTCTTCCAGCACTCTCGTCACCTCAACGACTTTCCAGTGCAGTACGCACTGATTGCGCTGGCCACTATCGGCGGGTTCGTCCTGCTCATCAAGAAACACTGGTGGCCGCTGCCGGTGTGGCTGATTTTGATTGTGGCCAACCTGGATGCGGGAACCCCGTTGGGCGGCCCGATCGGTGCGTTGGCAGGAAAGTTAGGTGAATTCTTCTACAAGGATCCACGCCGGCTAGCCGCCGTAACCACGTTATTGCTGACACCGATGGCTGGCATCGGTTTAGTTACCGTAGTCATGATTGTGGTCACTACCGTCCGAACAGGCCTCGAGCGGCGCACCCGGCGGCCGATACCTACACCGGTCTGGACATGGGCTACATCGGTGCTGCTAGCGGCGGCGGCACTGGCCAGCACATGGCACTATTTTCCGCGGCATAGATTTTTATTCGGTGATAAATATGACTCCGTCATGGTCGACCAGAGAGATCTCGCCGCCATGGCATACCTCGCCCGGCTGCCTTGCGCCAGGCAGACGTTGATCGGCGACGCCAACACCGATGGAACCGCGTGGATGTATGCCGTGAACGGCCTACATCCGCTATGGACGCACTACGACTACCCGATGCAGCAGGGTCCGGGATATCACCGCTTCATCTTCTGGGCATACGCCAGCAAGGCAGACACCGATCCCCGGGTGTCCGAGGCGATTCGGGTACTCAACATCCGATACATCCTGACCAGTACGCCTACGGTGCGGGGGTTCGTGATACCCGACGGGCTAGTGTCGCTAGACAAATCGAAGTCATGGGTGAAGATCTACGACAACGGTGAAGCCCGCATCTATGAATGGCGTGGACAGCGCGAAAACGCTGTCACGCCGCACTGCTAGCACCTGGAGGATGGTGACCGGCTTGAGCACCAACAACGACGATAGCGTCGAGATCATCGGTGACGTTGACCCCCAGATTATGACGCCGCATGACGACGTCGATGTCGAAATCGACCGTTCCCTCACCGATCTCGTTGAGCAGCCGGCAAAGGTGATGCGCATCGGAACCATGATCAAGCAGTTACTCGAGGAAGTGCGGGCCGCACCGCTAGATGACGCCAGCCGTAATCGGCTACGCGAGATCCACGCCACCAGCATCCGCGAGCTTGAAGACGGGCTGGCACCCGAGTTACGCGCCGAACTTGACCGACTCACCTTGCCGTTCGATGAAGACGCCACGCCATCCGACGCTGAGCTACGCATCGCCCAGGCACAGCTGGTCGGTTGGCTGGAAGGGCTGTTCCACGGCATACAAACCGCATTGTTCGCCCAACAGATGGCTGCCCGCGCGCAGTTAGAGCAGATGCGTCAGGGCGCACTGCCGCCCGGAACCACTCGGCCCGGGCACGTCGGCGGTCACGGCCAGTACCTGTGAGCGCAACAACCACGCCCGTGAACGCGCCCAGTTGTACACCTCATATCGGTGAGGAAGCGACCGGGCTGTGAGTAAAGCGCGCATAGAAACACGCAACGCATGGGTGGAATTTCCCATCTTCGATGCCAAGTCACGTTCGCTGAAAAAAACTTTCCTCGGCAAAGCCGGCGGCACGATCGGACGTAACGCCTCCAACGTGGTCGTCATCGAGGCGTTGCGGGACATCACCATGTCACTACAGCTGGGCGACCGGGTCGGCTTAGTCGGTCACAACGGGGCCGGGAAATCGACTTTGCTGCGACTACTCTCTGGAATTTATGAGCCGACGCGCGGTGTCGCGACGGTGACGGGGCGGGTGGCACCGGTCTTTGACCTCGGCATCGGCATGGATCCGGAGATCTCCGGCTACGAAAACATCATTATCCGCGGCCTGTTCCTGGGCCAGACCCGCAAACAAATGCTGGCAAAGGTGGATGAGATCGCCGAATTCACCGAACTCGGCGATTACCTGTCGATGCCGCTACGCACCTACTCGACCGGCATGCGGATCCGGTTGGCTATGGGTGTGGTGACCAGCATTGACCCGGAGATTCTGTTGCTTGATGAAGGCATTGGCGCGGTAGACGCCGAGTTCATGAAGAAAGCGCAGGCCCGGCTGCAAAGTCTGGTGGAGCGCTCGGGAATCTTGGTGTTCGCTAGTCATTCCCACGAATTTTTGGCCCGCCTATGCAAGACCGCCCTCTGGATCGATCACGGTGCCATCAAGCTGGCCGGCAGCATTGAAGAAGTGGTGCGAGCCTACGAGGGCGAGGACGCCGCCCGTTACGTGCGCAACGTGCTCGCCGAGACACGAAACCCCGTCGGTCACGCGGCCACCGATGAGTGATTTTGTCTGCGCAGTCGTCGTTACCCACCAGCGTCTCGACGAACTGGCCCGGTCACTTGAGTTGCTCGCCACGCAGAGTCGCCTGCCAGATCATCTGATCGTTGTCGACAACGCACACGACGACCAGGTCCGTGCGCTAGTAGCCAACCAACCGGTGCCCAACACCTATCTGGGATCACGTCGCAACCTTGGCGGCGCAGGAGGGTTCGCACTCGGCATGCTGCATGCGCTAGCGCTGGGCGCCGATTGGGTGTGGCTAGCCGACGACGATGGACACCCACAGGACACCCAGGTACTGGCGACCCTGCTGGCATGCGCCAACAAGCACGGCTTGGCTCAGGTGTCTCCGCTGGTGTGCAACATGGACGATCCCCGGTTGCTGGCTTTTCCGCTGCGCCGCGGCCTGGTATGGCGACGACGGGTCAGTGAGTTACGCACCGCAACCGGCCAAGATTTACTGCCGCAGATCGCGTCGTTGTTCAACGGCGCGCTGTTTCGAGCTTCCACCTGCGAAGCGATCGGGGTCCCTGACCTGCGATTGTTCGTTCGCGGTGACGAAGTGGAGATGCACCGCCGGCTGGCGAGATCCGGTCTGGCATTCGGCACCTGCTTGGCCGCGGCGTACCTGCATCCGTGTGGGTCTGCCGAGTTCAAGCCAATTCTGAGAGGCCATATGCACACCCAATACCCGGAAGATCCCGCTAAGCGGTACTTCACCTACCGCAATCGCGGCTATCTGCTCGCCCAACCGGGCCTGCGCAGACTGCTGGCCCAGGAGTGGGTGCGGTTCAGCTGGTTCTTCCTGATCTCGCGGCGCGATCCCCAGGGCTTCCTGGAATGGATTCGATTGCGCCGCCTGGGACGTCGGGAGAGATTCAGCCGGCCCGTTATCGGGGCACGGTCCTGATGTCGGTTGCCGAACACACTCCGGTCAAAGATCCGTCCAAGACGCTGGCCCGGGCCAGACGGGATTTGGTCGACGGCTTCCGTCGTCACGAGCTGTGGCTACACCTGGGCTGGCAGGACATCAAACAGAAATACCGCCGCTCGGTGCTTGGGCCATTCTGGATCACCATTGCGACCGGCACCACGGCCGTGGCCATGGGCGGCTTGTATTCGAAGTTGTTCCACCTTCAGCTCTCAGTTCACCTTCCTTATGTCACGCTCGGATTGATTATCTGGAACATGATCAACGCCGCGATCTTGGAAGGCGGCGAGGTTTTCGTCGCCAACGAAGGGCTGATTAAGCAGTTGCCGACGCCGCTGTCCGTACACGTCTACCGGCTGGCGTGGCGGCAGCTCATTTTGTTCGCCCATAACATCGTCATCTACGTGGTGATTGCGGCGTTCTACCCGAAACCGTGGTCCTGGGCCGATTTGTCAGCCATTCCCGCGCTAGGGCTCATCGTGCTCAATTGTGTGTGGGTGTCGCTATGTTTTGGCATCCTGGCGACCCGGTTCCGTGACATCGGCCCACTGTTGTCCGCGGTGGTGCAGCTGCTGTTTTTTATGACGCCAATCATCTGGAATGACGACACGCTGCGCCAGCAGGGCGCGGGACAGTGGGTGAAGATCGTCGAGCTCAACCCCTTGCTGCACTATCTCGACATGCTGCGGGCACCGCTGCTCGGGGCTCATCAGGAGCTGCGGCATTGGGTAGTCGCAGTGGGACTGACCGCAGTGGGTTGGGTACTGGCGGCCTTTGCCATGCGGCAGTACCGGGCCCGCGTCCCCTACTGGGTTTAGCCCAGCAGCCAGATGCATATTGACGGTGTTGCAACCCGTTCCGATTTTGATACTGAAACACCCCCGTGCTGATCTAAGGTGAGGCTCGTGGCGTGGAAACAACCGTCGCCGCGGGCAGCTGAACTGATCCGCCTGGGCGCGCAGATTGTCCTCACCGGTGTAGACAACGCGACTCCGGAACGCTTCCAGGCCGTCCTGCGGACAACCCGGCCAGAGGTGGGCGTGGACCCGGTACTGGCGGCGGCGGCGGTGCGGAGCGTGCGCTCCAGCGTGCTGCACTGGGCCACCGCCAATATTCGCGACCCAGGCAGCCCCGTGGCGCCCAACCTCAGCCCAGAGGCACTGGGCATCGCCCGAGACATGCTCCGCCGCGGCTTCACCCAGCTCGACTTTCGGGTAGCGACAAATAGGTTCTGGCAGGGCTGGATGGAGGTTGCTTTCACCCTCACCGCAGACCCCGAAGAACTTCGTGAACTGTTGGACATCTCTTTCCAGTCCATCACCGAGTTCATCGATGCCACTGTGGCTGGCATCGCCGCCCAGATGGAGATCGAGCGCGAAGCACTGACCCGCGGCAGCCATGCCGAACGCCTGGAAGTCACCGAACTCATCCTCGACGGCGCCCCGATTAAACTTCAACGCGCTGAAGCGCGTCTGGGCTATCCGCTCAACCGAAACCACACCGGCGCCGTGATCTGGTGTGACGAGCCGGACGCCGACCTCACCGAACTGGACCGAGTTGCGGAAAGCTTTGTGCATGCAGCCGGATCTACACAGTCACTGATCGTGATCGCCAGCTCCGCCACGAGGTGGGTATGGGTGGCTGATGCCACCCTTGACGTCGACCAGATCCACAAAGCACTGGCGACTATGGCCCAGGCGCGAATCGCGATCGGCCCCACCGCCCGAGGAATGGATGGCTTTCGGCATAGCCACCTCGATGCGCTCACCACCCAACGCATGGTGGCGCGGCTGCATTCACGGCAACGCGTCGTGTTCTTCACCGATGTTCAGTTGGTCGCATTAATCACCCAGCAACCCGAAGCCACCGATGAATTCATCACCAACACACTCGGTGAGCTCAAAGCAGCCAGCACCGAGCTGCAAACAACCGTGTTGGCCTTCATCAAAGAGCAATGCAACGTCTCACGCACCGCGAAATTGCTCTTCACCCATCGCAATACCTTGCTGCGACGACTTGAGCGCGCCGATCAGCTCCTCCCCCGGCCGCTGGAACAAAACTCCGTTCAAGTCGCCGTTGCCCTCGAGGCGTTACGGTGGCGCGGCGATCAACCTGCTTGAGGCCTACTGCGCTGGGCGTTATCCCGCGCAAGGCATCCGCGGAATTACTGTTACCCGGCGAGCTGGCTGTGACGTGATGCGGCCCTGCGCCGCCGGCGACCCACCCCACATTGCCGCCGGCTCGGCAGCGATACCGGAGTCCGGTAATGCCGATACCCCAGCCCGAAAATCGGGCAATACCCCAACCGCGGACTCCGTTGAAGTTGTTAAGCCCATGGTGCTGGACCAGCTGGGCGGTACCGATAACCGACCGACGGAGACCGCCCGGCCCAACTGCGCGGACGGCCCGGCCGCTCCCGTGGACCCGGCAGCGAACTTGCCTAGTCCGCCGGCCAAGGATTGCGCCAGCCCGGTACCACCGGCCAACCCACTCAGGGTGGTCTGCGCTGCTCCGCTCATCGTGTCCTGAGCTTTGCTCAGCATCCCCGATATCTGTCCCCACACCCCTTGCAGGACTGCTGCGGCACCATGAGCGGCCGGGAAGTCGGTGGCGGCCAGGTAGGCGTGCAACGCCTGCTCCACCGTCGACATCCGCTCCTGCAGCTCGGCGGCGACCGCAGCGGCGACCGCGCTGGCCTGGTCGGCCAGAGCAGCCATCTTGGTGGTCACCGGCGGCGGCGCGAACGGGGCTAA
>JAIENC010000284.1 GCA_019751635.1 Mycobacteriaceae bacterium | reverse complement strand
GCCCGAATCCAAGTGGGCGTCGTCTCCTTAGGCCTCTACAGCCGAATTTTCCGCAACAACATCCTGGCCTCCGGCGTCATCCCGCAAATCTCGCTGATCATGGGAGCTGCCGCCGGCGGGCATGTCTACTCCCCCGCGTTAACCGACTTCGTCGTGATGGTTGATCAGACCAGCCAGATGTTCATCACCGGCCCGGACGTCATCAAGACCGTCACCGGCGAAGACGTGACAATGGAAGAACTCGGCGGGGCGCACACCCACATGGTGAAGTCGGGCACCGCGCACTATGTCGCCGCTGGCGAGCAGGACGCATTCGATTGGGTCCGCGACCTGTTGAGCTATCTTCCGCCCAACAACTACGCCGACCCACCACGCCACCCCGCCTCCCTGCCCGAGGGGGCCATCGAGGACAACCTGACCGACGAGGACCTCGAGCTCGACGCGCTGATCCCAGACTCGGCTAACCAGCCCTACGACATGCACGAGGTAATTAAGCGCATCCTCGACAACGACGAGTTCCTCGAAGTACAAACCGGCTACGCCACCAACATCGTGGTCGGGTTCGGCCGGATCGAGGGCCGCAGCGTCGGCATTGTCGCCAACCAACCAACCCAGTTTGCTGGTTGCCTCGACATCAACGCCTCGGAGAAGGCGGCGCGGTTTGTCCGGACCTGCGACTGCTTCAACATCCCGATCGTCATGCTGGTGGACGTTCCCGGCTTTTTGCCGGGCACCGAACAAGAATACAACGGCATCATCCGGCGTGGCGCCAAGCTGCTCTACGCCTACGGCGAGGCCACGGTCCCCAAAGTCACTGTGATCACCCGCAAAGCCTACGGCGGCGCCTACTGCGTGATGGGCTCCAAAGACATGGGCTGCGATGTGAACCTGGCCTGGCCGAGCGCGCAGATCGCGGTCATGGGCGCTTCCGGCGCGGTTGGCTTCGTGTATCGCCAGCAGCTGGCCGAAGCGGCCGCCAACGGTGAAGATGTTGATGAGCTGCGGCTGCAGCTTCAGCAGGAATATGAGGACACACTGGTCAATCCCTATATTGCCGCTGAGCGGGGGTATGTGGATGCGGTGATCCCGCCGTCGCATACGCGCGGTTACGTAGCCACCGCGCTGCGCTTGCTCGAACGTAAAGTTGCGCAGCTACCGCCGAAGAAACACGGGAACATACCGCTATGACAGAGCCGCTCACTCGCCACCACCCGCATATCCAGGTGCTCAAGGGGCAACCCAGCGACGACGAATTGGCCGCGCTCATCGCGGTGTTGGGCAACCTCACCGGCGCCGCCGATGACGGCGCCGCCGAGCGCAACCAATGGGGTTTGCCGGTGGATCGGTTACGGTTCGCGATCTCCAACCACCAGCGCATCACGATGCAGCAGCGAGCCCGTATGCGCCGATGACTCGCGTGGTACTTGGGTCTGCCTCGACCGGCCGGCTTAAGGTACTACGTCAAGCGGGCATCAACCCACTGGTCATCACTTCCGGCGTGGACGAGGACGCTATCGCCGCCAGCTTGGGACCAGATGCCCAACCGCATGAGGTGGTCTGCACGCTGGCCCAAGCAAAAGCCGAGCAGGTAGCGGCGAGCATCGAGCCGAATGTTGCCGCCGATTGCGTGGTCATTGGCTGCGATTCCATGCTTGATTTCGACAGTAGGCTATGCGGCAAACCGCAATCGGTGGCCGATGCGCGGGTGCAGTGGCAGCTGATGGCCGGTCGCACCGGACACCTCTACACTGGTCATTGCCTCATTCGATTGCAGCGCAACGAAATTATTTACCTGGATAACGAAGTGGCAGTGACTGCAATACATTTCGCTTATCCTTCAGCTATCGAACTAGAGGCTTACCTGGCCAACGGTGAATCATTGTTGGCTGCAGGCGGATTTACCATCGACGGCTTGGGCGGCTGGTTTATCGATGGGATCGACGGCGCTCCGTCAGCCGTAGTGGGAATTGGATTGCCCGTGATCCGTTCGCTGCTGCACCGGGCGGGGCTCTCCATCGCCGCACTGTGGGCCAGCAACTCCTAGCACCTCGCCCCTTGGCGGCCGAGCAGACGTGAAAGCCCCCGACACGCCGAGCGGGCAGGGGCTTTCACGTCTGCTCGCGCCGGAAACGCCGGCGGTAGGCTGGCCGACGTGGCATTCCCCACCGATACCAGCCCAGCGCTGGCCGATTACGCCCACCCTGAACGGCTGGTCACTACCGATTGGCTGTACGCCAATATGGGCAGACCTGGCCTGGCTATCGTTGAATCGGACGAGGACGTCTTGCTCTATGACGTCGGCCATATCCCCAACGCGGTGAAGATCGATTGGCATACCGACCTTAATGATCCGAAAGTGCGCGACTACATCACTGGCCAACAGTTCGCCGCTTTGATGGACCGCAAAGGCATTGCCCGCACGGACACCGTGGTGATCTACGGCGACAAGAGCAACTGGTGGGCCGCGTACGCGCTGTGGGTCTTCACCTTGTTCGACCATCCAGACGTTCGCTTACTCAACGGCGGGCGGAGCCTCTGGCTCGCCGAAGGCCGAGAAACCACCCTGGACGTTCCCCGCACAACATCGACTGGATATCCCCTTGTGGCCCGCAATGACGGGCCGATCCGAGCTTTTAAAGACGACGTACTGACCAGCCTAGGCAACCAGCCATTGATTGACGTGCGCTCACCCGAGGAATACACCGGGGCGCGCACCCATATGCCCGACTACCCCGAAGAGGGGGCGCTACGCGGCGGCCACATCCCCACCGCGATACATATCCCCTGGGGCCAGGCCGTCGACGACAGTGGGCGATTCCGCAGCCGCTCAGAATTAGAACAGCGCTACGGTTTTGTGGCCCCCGATGCTGACACCATTGTGTATTGCCGTATCGGTGAACGCTCCAGCCACACCTGGTTCGTGCTGACCCATTTGCTTGGTAAGCCTGGCGTCCGCAACTACGACGGGTCGTGGACCGAATGGGGCAACGCGGTACGAGTCCCGATCATCCAAGGCCCGGAACCCGGCCAAGCACCAGGACCAGCGTCCCAATGACCCTGCCCAGAGCGTTGACCGAGGTGATCGCCGATTTCGCGGACGTCCAAGGGCAAGACAAACTTCAGCTGCTGCTGGAATTCGCTCACGACCTACCAGACCTGCCGGCCGAGTTAGCAGAATCCGCGATGACGCCGGTACCGGAGTGCCAGTCCCCGCTGTTTTTGCATGTCGACGCCAGCGACCCGGCCCGGGTGCGACTGCATTTCAGCGCTCCCGCCGAAGCGCCCACCACGCGCGGATTCGCAGCAATCCTGGCGGCTGGCCTAGACAACCAGCCCGTCGCCGATATCCTGGCGGTACCTGAAGATTTCTACAACGACCTGGGGCTAGCCGCACTAATCAGCCCGCTAAGGTTGCGCGGGATGGCGGCCATGCTCACTCGGATCAAGCGGCAGCTCCGCGACATTGGTTGATGCAAACACCCAATCGTTGATCCTGCTGAGCGCCGTTTAGCGGGCAGCGTCGACCCCGCCGCGCCCGGCTTCGTCGCGCTGACGATCGCCGCTTAGACTGCCCACAGACTTGATGGCAAAAACCACATACAGGAGGCGCAGTGCCAAGTCACGCCAGCTCGAGGATCGCCAAGGTCCTCGTCGCTAACCGCGGCGAGATTGCAGTCCGGGTTATCCGTGCGGCCCGGGATGCCGGCTTGGCCAGCGTGGCGGTGTATGCAGAACCCGACGCCGAGGCGCCGCATGTCCAGCTGGCTGATGAGGCTTTCGCGTTAGGCGGTCAGACTTCGGCAGAGTCGTACTTGGATATCGCCAAGCTCCTAGATGCCGCCAGCAAGTCCGGCGCCAACGCTGTTCACCCCGGCTACGGCTTTCTGGCCGAAAACGCCGACTTCGCTCAGGCGGTGATTGATGCTGGCTTGATCTGGATCGGCCCCAGCCCGCAGTCGATTCGCGATCTCGGCGACAAAGTTACCGCCCGGCATATCGCCGCGCGGGCTCAAGCCCCCTTAGTGCCGGGCACCTCCGATCCGGTCAAAGATGCTGCTGAAGTGGAGGCGTTCGCCAAAGAATATGGTCTGCCGATCGCGATCAAGGCGGCGTTCGGCGGCGGCGGGAAGGGCATGAAAGTGGCCCGCAATCTCGATGAAATCCCGGAGCTGTATGAGTCGGCTGTCCGCGAGGCCACAGCCGCATTCGGCCGTGGCGAGTGTTTTGTGGAGCGCTACCTCGACAAGCCGCGACATGTTGAAGCGCAGGTCCTGGCCGATCAGCACGGCAACGTCGTGGTTGCGGGGACCCGCGACTGTTCACTGCAGCGCCGCTATCAGAAGCTAGTCGAAGAAGCACCAGCGCCGTTCTTAACCGATTTACAGCGTAAAGAGATTCACGAGTCGGCCAAACGAATCTGCCGGGAAGCCCATTACTACGGTGCCGGCACCGTGGAGTACTTGGTTGGCCAGGACGGCTTGATCTCTTTCCTGGAGGTCAATACCCGGTTACAGGTGGAACATCCCGTCACCGAAGAAACCGCGGGTATCGACTTGGTTTTGCAGCAGTTCAAGATCGCTAATGGCGAGAAGCTCGACATTACCGAGGACCCAACACCGCGCGGCCATGCCATCGAGTTCCGGATCAACGGTGAAGACGCCGGCCGTAATTTCTTGCCGGCACCTGGGCCGGTAACCAAGTTTCGCCCGCCCACCGGCCCGGGCGTACGGTTGGACTCCGGGGTGCAGAGCGGCTCGGTGATTGGCGGCCAATTCGACTCGATGCTGGCCAAGCTGATCGTGTACGGAGCTAACCGCCAGGAAGCGTTAGCCCGTGCCCGACGCGCGCTCGAAGAATTCGAGGTCGAAGGACTCGCCACCGTCATCCCCTTCCACCGGGCAGTGGTGTCCGACCCGGCGTTCATCGGCGACGACAACGGTTTCCAGGTGCATACCCGGTGGATCGAGACCGAGTGGAACAACACCGTCGAGGCCTTTACCAGTGGTGAACCGCTCGACGATGACGTCCGTTCGCGGCACACCGTCGTGGTCGAGGTCAGTGGCCGTCGACTGGAGGTTTCGCTGCCCGCCGATTTCGCGCTGGCCAACGGCGGCGGCGATGCTGGGGTGATTCGCCGGAAACCCAAGCCACGTAAGCGAGGTGCCCACACCGGTGCGGTGGCTTCCGGCGATGCGGTAACCGCGCCGATGCAAGGCACCGTGGTGAAGGTCGCGGTCGAAGAAGGCCAGCAAGTCTCGGCCGGTGATCTCGTGGTGATCCTCGAAGCGATGAAAATGGAGAACCCGGTTACCGCGCATAAAGACGGCACCATCACCGGGCTCGCCGTCGAGGCCGGTGCCGCCATTACTCAGGGCACAGTGCTCGCCGAAATCAAGTAACCAGTGCCTCCGGTCTAACTGGCTAATCGTTGCCGGCGGACTTCGGGATGCTCGGCATACCACCGGTCCGCGATCTTGCGTACCCGTCGGTGCTCGACGCCTAGCCATACCACGCCCACGACGGCCATCACCACTGCTACCACGCCGGCGGTCATGCCCTGGCTGTAGTGTCCGGTGCCAAATGCTGCGAGAGCTCCCACACAAGAAATCACCCCAGCAACCATGAACAAGTAACCCGGCCAGGTCGCTACATCAATCAAAGATTCACCAGCCAACGGCCGCGTGGTGTGCAGATGATCTACCGGATCGCGAAAGGTATCACCCATGATTTTCTCTCTCCGTGCCTTCCCCGTTTCAGCGCCCGGGTGCTCAGCGATACTTTCACGGTAGAACTCCCAGAAGCTCTTGTGGAGGGCTCCGACCGAGTTATTTGTCAGTCAACGACATCATTGATGCCAACACCGGACCCGTGATTGGCCCACCGCCCAAGACCAACGTCAACAGCGCCAGCATCAACAAAAACCAGCCCGCACCTTGCCAGCCCCACCAGGTGCCCTCCACGCGCCAGACCTGGTAGGTGCGGATGAACGCCTTAATCCCGCCAGCAAACAGGATCATCGGCGCCGTCAATCCCAGAATTATGCGCTCCGGCGGGCTGCAGGCTGCGGTAGCTGTCCCCGCGGTACAGGTGCGCACCCATAACGCGGCCAGAATCAGGAAACCAACCCCGACCACAGCCACCATGACGGCAAACCGAACAGCGGATCGGACTTCGCCGTTGGTTTGTCCTAGCTGATCACCTGGCGGCATCAAGAACCCACGCCGCCGGCGACCAACGCCGCCCGCAGGGTAGCGAGCGCGGCATCAATGTCGACCGCAGAAACGGTCAGCGCTGGCCGGAAACGAACACTAGTGGTACCGCTAGGAAGCACGATCAGCCCACGCCGCCACAGCTCGTCGACCAACTGGTCACGGGCCGAAGCCGTCGGCATGCTGAAGGCACACATCAAGCCCCGGCCACGCACATCAAGCACCCGACCAGGAAAATCGTGGGCAAGTTGCTCCAGGCCCGCATACAGATGACGGCCTTGTTCGGCGGCGTGTTCGACGAGTCCTTCGGCCTCGATGACTTCCAGAATGCGGCGGGCACGAACCATGTCGGTGAGGTTGCCGCCCCAGGTCGAGTTAATCCGAGACGCCACAGCGAACACGTTGTCAGCGATCTCGTCGACCCGCCGCCCTGCCATCACCCCACACACTTGGGTCTTCTTACCGAACACCACCACGTCGGGGGCAACACCCAATTGTTGGTAGGCCCAAGCAGTTCCGGTCAGTCCGCAGCCAGTCTGCACCTCGTCGAGAATCATCAGGGCGTCGTACTCATCGCATAGCGCCCGCATCGCAGTGAGAAATTCCGACCGAAAGTGCCTGTCCCCGCCCTCACCTTGGATGGGCTCGGCAATAAAGCAGGCGATGTCGTGCGGGTGCGACTCGAACGCTGCCCGGGCCTGCTGCAGAGATTGCGCTTCCAGCGCACGCATATCCGCCGCGTCCAGGCCGGGGCGACAAAACGGTGCGTCAATGCGTGGCCAATCAAACTTCGGAAAGCGTTCCACGTGAACGGATTTGGTGTTAGTCAACGACAAGGTGTAGCCGCTGCGACCATGAAATGCCCCGGTGAGATGCATGACCTGAGTACCGAGCCCAGGATCAACGCCACGCGCTTGGTTAAGCCGGCTCTTCCAATCGAAGGCCACCTTAAGCGCGTTCTCTACCGCTAACGCGCCGCCTTCGATGAAAAACAGATGCGGTAATTCCGGGTCGCCCAGGACCCGAGCGAAGGTCTGCACAAAACGAGCCAGCGGCACCGAGTACACGTCGGAGTTACTGGGCTTATGCATCGCCACCGAGGCGAGTTCGGCCTGGAAAGCGTAATCACTAGTCAGCGCAGGATGATTCATGCCCAGTGCCGACGACGCAACAAACGTAAACATGTCGAGATAGCGCCGACCGTCACGGGCGTCGACAAGGTAGGAGCCCGCCGAACGGTCCAGATCGAGCACCAGATCCAGACCATCGACCAAGATGTGCCGTGCCAACGTCTCGCGGACCTGAGCAGGCGGCAATTGCCGACCGATAAGCACCCCCGTCATGACCATGAGGGTAGCGGATATTTCTCCGAAATACCGGTTTTATGCAATAAATTTTATGGTATGAACTGCCTACCGCCGTAAAATGTCTGCAAAATGATCGTGCTTCGCGTTCGGACGTTGGCCGCGGTACGGATACGTTGCAACAGGTCTTCCAGCGCCCGCGGGGAAGCCACCCGCACCAGCAAGATGTAGCTTTCTTCACCAGCCACCGACTGACATGACTCGATCTCCGGGAAGTGTTCAAGGCGAGCGGGCGCATCATCAGGTTGAGAAAGATCGAGAGGGGTGATCGCGACGAACGCCGACAATAGGTGGCCGACCGCTTCCTGGTCGATCTGCGCCGCATATCCAGTCACCACGCCGCGCGATTCCAACCTACGCACTCGTGCGGCCACCGCCGATACCGACAGGCCGGTGCTGGCAGCTAACTCTGCGAGCGTGGCCCGCCCGTTAGCGGCCAACTCCCGCAGCAGCGTCCGGTCGATAGCATCAATCACCTCAACCATGGCAGCAGACTATCCCAGTAGCAGCCGGCAATGACCAGCCAAAAGAGGCTGACCCCCGGGGAGCTACGTGCACGATTCGCCACCGCTCTATCGGCCATGTACAGCCGCGAGGTGCCGGCTTACGCCACACTCGTCGAGGTCAGCTCCCAGGTCAACCGGGACTACGCAAAGCGCCATCACGACGCTGAACGATTCGGCACCCTGCAGCGGGTTACCGCTGAGCGTCATGGCGCCATTAGAGTCGGCAATCCCGCCGAATTAGCTTCTGTTGCTGATCTTTTCGGAGCTTTCGGCATGTCACCGGTTGGCTATTACGATCTACGCACGGCGGCCTCGCCAGTCCCGGTGGTATCCACCGCTTTTCGGCCTATCGATGCCGAAGAATTGGCGCGCAACCCATTTCGGATATTCACCTCAATGTTGGCGGTGCAGGATCCGCGGTTCTTCGACACCGACTTACGGGAACGCGTGCAGACCTTCCTGGCGCACCGCGAATTGTTCGATCCGACGCTGCTCGCCCAGGCCCGCAAAATTACCGCCGACGGCGGCTGCGCTGCCGATCAAGCCGACACGTTCGTGAGGCGCGCGGTGGCGGCCTTCACCCTGTCTGGCGAGCCGATCGAGAAATCGTGGTACGACGAGCTAGCCCAGGTGTCAGCGGTAGCCGCCGATATCGCCGGAGTCGGTTCCACCCACATCAACCATCTCACCCCGCGGGTACTCGACATCGACGAGTTGTATCGCCGCATGACCAACCGTGGCATCACCATGATCGACGCCATTCAAGGACCGCCGCGCTGGAATGGGCCCGATGTGCTGTTGCGGCAGACCTCGTTTCGGGCCCTCGCCGAGCCACGCCGATTCCGGGCACCCGACGGCACCGTGCATGATGGGGCACTGCGGGTCCGGTTCGGCGAGGTGGAAGCACGCGGTGTGGCGCTAACCCCGCAAGGCCGCCAACGTTACGACACCGCCTTGCCCGCCCTCAGCAACGCCCTCGACCCCGCCCAGGTCTGGGCCCAACACTTCCCAGCCAGCGACGCCGAGCTGGCGGCTCAGGGGCTGGCCTACTACCGCGGTGGCGATCCCACCCAACCCGTGATCTATGAAGATTTCCTGCCCGCCTCAGCGGCCGGGATCTTTCGATCCAACCTGGATAGCGATGGTGAGACCCTCTCCGCCGACGACGATTCCGGCTACAGCCTGGCGTGGCTTGCTGGGGCAATCGATCGGCACATCCATGACCCTTATGCCTTGTATGAGTCGCTGATCTGAGAAGGTATCTGCGTGCGCACTGAACAGCTGCCCACCGTGGACGAACTGCGCACACGTGCGCATCAGGCCTTGGCGGCCATCGGAGCCGGGGATATCACTTTAAACACGCCGGGGGAACACCTAGGCCTGTCGGCCAGCACGCCGATCACTGGCGATGTGTTGTTCACCCTTTCACCAACTCCACCAGAACACGTCAACCAGACGATAACCAATGCCGAACAAGCTTTTTCGACATGGCGAAACACACCGGCCCCGGCGCGAGGAGCCGTAGCGCGCCAGCTCGGCGAGCTTCTCACCGAGCATAAAAATGACCTTGCGACGCTGGTCACGATCGAAGTGGGCAAGATCAGATCCGAAGCGCTGGGCGAAGTGCAAGAGATGATCGACATCTGCCAATTCGCCGTTGGGCTGTCCCGACAGCTCTATGGTCGCACCATCGCCTCTGAGCGCCCCGGGCATCGGCTGATGGAGACCTGGCACCCCCTTGGGGTGGTCGGTGTGATCACCGCCTTCAATTTCCCGGTGGCGGTCTGGGCCTGGAATACCGTGATCGCCTTGGTCTGCGGCGACACCGTGGTGTGGAAGCCCTCGGAGCTGACCCCCTTGACCGCTCTGGCCTGTCAGGCGCTGATCAACCGGGCCACCGATGAGGTGGGTGCGCCCCGCGCGGTGAGCGGTCTGGTGATCGGCGATCGCCAGACCGGCGAGCAGTTGGTGACTGACCCCCGGATTGCCCTGGTGTCAGCCACCGGGTCGGTGCGCATGGGCGCTCACGTAGGTCCACGGGTTGCGCAACGCTTCGGGCGAGTGCTGCTGGAGCTGGGCGGCAACAATGCCGCGATCGTGACTCCGTCCGCAGACCTTGACCTAGCGGTACGGGCGATCGTCTTTGCCGCAGCCGGTACCTGCGGGCAGCGCTGCACCAGCCTGCGCCGGCTGATCGTGCACCGGTCAATAGCCGACGACGTGATCGGCCGCATTGTTGCCGCTTATGCACAGCTACCGATCGGCGATCCATTAGCCCAGCGCACCTTGATTGGCCCGCTGATCCACGAGACCGCCTACCGGGACATGGTGGCAGCGCTGCAACAAGCCGGCACCGACGGCGGGGCGGTCACCGGCGGGAAACGTCACCATGTCGGGTTCGGCGAGAGCGCGTATTACGTCGCGCCAGCGGTGGTACGAATGCCGGCGCAAACCGCCATAGTGGCGACCGAGACTTTCGCACCTATTCTCTACGTGTTGACCTACGACGATTTAGAACAGGCTATTGAACTCAATAATGCTGTTCCACAAGGCCTTTCGTCGGCAATCTTCACGACTGACGTGCGCGAGGCTGAGCTTTTCTTGGCCAGGTCCGATTGTGGTATTGCCAATGTCAATATCGGCACCTCCGGCGCGGAGATTGGTGGCGCCTTCGGCGGCGAGAAACAGACTGGCGGTGGCCGGGAATCCGGCTCGGACGCCTGGAAGGCATACATGCGTCGAGCAATGAACACCATCAACTACAGCCGGGAGTTGCCCCTGTCCCAAGGGGTGGAATTCGGCTAAGCGGCGACCATGCCGACGCCGTGACGTGCTCCGCGTAATTTCGCTACAGCTACCCCTTCGGTGCACACTCATTTCGGGTGAAAGCCCACAAGGCCCACGCCAGACGCAAGGACACCCAAAGATGCGCCCCTATCGGAACCCGCGGCAGGTCTACGTTCGACCCCGCGAGCAGGAACTCAGCCCCCTGGACACCGTGGCCGAGGGGCCTGGCAGGGGCTTGGCATCGTTGGAGATCGAACAGCCCCAGACCCGTAGCAACCAAACCTCGTTCTTGGTGCCGCTGAGCGCCATCGCCACCGTGACCGGTGCAGCGGTTATTCCCACGGTGCAGGGCGGAATTAAAGACTTCGCAGACCTCAGTCTCACGCTGCCCGCCGCAGTCTGCGAAGCAACAATTTTCGCCTCCCATGCCCGCAGCGAAGGCCCTAAAGCTGTGATTGCTTATCTGGCTCTGGCGTTAAGCGTGATGCATATCGTCGAATTATTGAGCGGTTTTGGATCACCCGATAAAGGCGGCGCATTCCTTGACGGCTCTACCATTTATTCCACCACCGTCGATAATATTCTGACTAATGCTATTCCTGATCCCGCCGAATGGGCAGGGGCCGCAGCCGATGAATACATACGGGCAAATTCCACCCAACAAGATCTGGTGAATCGGATGGCGCAAGCCGACCAGCGAATCGCCAATCAGCTGAAATACCAAGCCGAGCAGGTCCAAGGGGCCCACAACGGGATGGTCTACTGCCGGCTTGCGCTCGCTGGGACGCTGGTGGTGATGGGCATTTTCCTGGCGTTATTCATCGCGGCGATGACAAACGGACAGATCCAACTCGCCGGGGCCATCGCTGCGATAGCGGATGGATTCGGGAATTACTTTGCGATACTTACGCTCGCCGGAGACCTGGCGATGATCGGTTGTTTGATTGCGGCGGGAGAAAAAACCAAGGATGCCGTCGCCGGCGTGACCACTGTCTATGCAGAAATTAGTGAAAGCGTCGTGGAAACGTACAGCCCAAAATTTACTGCGCCGCCCCGCTGCGTACCATCGGGGCATGCCGAGACGGAGGCGGTTATCCCCGGATGACCGTCGCGCAGAATTGCTGGCTTTAGGGGCGGAGATCTTCGGCAAGCGACCTTATGATGAGGTTCGCATCGATGACATCGCTGAACGTGCTGGGGTATCCCGGGCGTTGATGTATCACTATTTCCCCGACAAACGAACCTTTTTTGCCGCGGTGGTCAAAGATGAAGCCGATCGGCTGTATGAGTCCACCAGCAGTCTGCCGGCTCCCGGCCAGACGATGTTTGAAGAGGTTCGGGCCGGTGTGCTCGCGTACATGGCCTACCACCAACAAAATCCCGAGGCCGCCTGGGCGGCGTATATCGGTCTCGGCCGTTCCGATCCGGTGCTGCTCGGTATTGATGATGAAGCCAAGAATCGCCAGATGGCGCACATCATGGCTCGCTTTGCTGAGGTGCTGGCGGTGACGGCGCCGGGGACAGTATTAAGCACTGCTGTTGAGCGGGACCTACGAGTGATCATTTATGGCTGGCTGGCATTCACCTTCGAGCTGTGCCGCCAACGAATCATGGACCCGACAACCAATGCTGGCCGGCTCGCCGATGCCTGCGCCCATGCGCTGTTGGACGCACTCGCCCGAGTGCAGGGCATCCCCGAGGAGATGGCGGAAGCCATGAGCTCCGCCCGCATGTGAACGGACGGCGCACCGGCCTGCCGCCCAGGTGTGGTCTTAGGAAGTGATGGACTCGGCGATTTGCTGGATCCCGGGTCGCACAATCATCGTGTACGTGTCCGCGATCGCGTCATCGCGATGTTCTTTTTGGGCTTGCAACCGTTGACGGTCGGTCGCTAACGCCAGGAAAGCTCGTTTGCTCGGAAACTGGTTGAAGCGCACCTGATGCCAGACCCGGCCGTCGCCCAGAAAAGTGCCTTCGACCGCGAACCAGCCCGCCACTCTGGCCCCCTGCTTGGTCGCGATCTCTGCGATCGCTGAGGCGTAGGCCGCCATCTCGTCGGGAACGGTGTGGGCCGCGGCGGTATCGGTGAACCGGAGCACGTGCACGATGGTCACCGGGCCGTCATCGGCGGTCGGCGGATGTGGCACATCAGCCCAGTCCACCTCAACGACACCAGCGGGTGCCTCCGGATAAGGCAATGGCCGGCACCCCAGCACCACGGCCTGTTGGAGTACGGCTTCCTTGCTGCGGTGGGCCTCGTGAAAATCGGGCCGCGACCGCACATCGATAAATGACTTACGGGTTGGGAATTTCACTACCCCAACCCGATCCCAGGTCGGCTGACCAATCAGCTGCTGATCGACGTCACCGGAGAAGACCAGTTGCGCACCGATGTCGGTGCGCAACTGGTCCGTCATCTCAGCACCGTCGGCTGGGGCAGTGGTCCCGTGATATTTCATCAAATTCACCATCCACACCGGACCATCTGATTCCGCCGGAGTGTCCGCCAGACGGGCGGCGTAATGACTGTTGATCGTGCCGTACCGAGGATTTTCGCCAGCGCTCATCCGGGTAACCGTACCCGGCCATCGGCTGCTGCGGTTCAGCCCATCCAACGTGTTATGGCATTTGGCACCATGGCTTAGGTGAGCATCGGCCCAGCCACTCCCGGCATCCCCGCTGCCCCTGGTCCTGATCCGCTGGGCCTATTCCAGGCGGTCACCCGGGACTGGTTTAGCACCACTTTCGATGCCCCCACCCCCGCCCAGACCCAAGCTTGGTCGGCGATTGCACGGGGAACCAACACCTTGGTCATCGCACCGACCGGCGCCGGGAAAACACTGGCGGCATTCCTGTGGGCACTCGATAACCTGACCAGACCAGCCAACACATCCACCCCGAACATCGGCACCCGGGTGCTGTACGTGTCGCCGCTGAAGGCACTAGCCGTGGACGTCGAACTCAACCTGCGCGCCCCACTATCAGGGCTACGCCGAATCGCCGAACGAGACGGTTTGACCGTGCCGCAGATCAGCGTCGGGGTGCGCTCAGGCGATACCCCGCCAACCCAGCGCCGCCAGCTGATCGCCCGACCACCCACCATCTTGATTACCACGCCAGAATCACTGTTTCTCATGCTGACTTCGGCTGCTCGGCAAACCTTGGCCACCGTGCAGACCGTGATCCTCGATGAGGTGCACGCGGTAGCCGCCACCAAGCGGGGCGCGCATCTGGCGTTGTCCTTAGAGCGCCTCGATGAACTGGTGCAACGGCCGGTGCAACGCATCGGATTGTCGGCAACCGTACGCCCGGCCGAGGAGATCGCACGTTTCCTGTCCGGGCCAGCGGCCACCACAATCGTGGCACCAACGGTAGCCAAGACCATTGATCTCACTGTTCAAGTGCCAGTCAGCGACATGACCAGTCTGCCCAACAACACCATCTGGCCAGACGTGGAGGAGCGCCTGGTCGATCTGATCGAGTCGCATAACTCAACTATTGTGTTCGCCAATTCCCGGCGACTAGCGGAACGCTTAACTGCACGGATCAATGAAATCCATGCTGAACGCTGCGATCTAGGGTTGGCCGGCCAAGCAAACCCGCGCGTTGCCGGTGGCGCGCCGGCGCAACTGTTGGGTAGCGGCCAAACCTATGGTGCGCCAACCTTTCTCGCTCGAGCTCACCATGGTTCGGTGAGCAAGGAGCAGCGCGCAGCCGTTGAAGACGACCTCAAACGGGGCCACCTGAAAGCCGTGGTCGCGACCTCCAGCCTGGAGCTAGGCATCGACATGGGCGCCGTCGATTTAGTGATCCACATCGAGGCGCCACCGTCGGTGGCGAGCGGCCTGCAACGGGTCGGACGAGCCGGTCATCACGTCGGCGAGGTCTCCCGCGGCGTGCTTTTTCCCACGCACCGCACCGATCTCATCGCCTGCGCGGTCAGCGTGCAGCGCATGCTGGCCGGCCAGATCGAGACCATGCGGGTGCCTACCAACCCGCTCGATGTGCTGGCCCAGCACACGGTGGCTGCGGCCGCAGTGGAATCACTCAACGCCGACCGGTGGTTTGACACAGTCCGACGCAGCGCCCCGTTTGCCACGTTACCGCGCAGCGCATTCGAGGCAACTCTAGATTTGCTGTCCGGTAAATATCCCTCTACCGAATTCGCCGAATTGCGCCCCCGAATTGTCTATGACCGCGATACCGGCACTCTGACCGCACGGCCAGGCGCCCAGCGGCTAGCCGTCACCTCCGGCGGCACAATCCCCGATCGCGGCCTGTTCACTGTCTGGCTAGCTAGCGAAAAGCCTTCCCGAGTAGGCGAACTCGACGAGGAGATGGTTTATGAGTCCCGCCCCGGTGACATCATCGCCTTGGGGTCTACCAGCTGGCGAATTACCGAGATCACCCACGATCGGGTGCTGGTGCTGCCCGCACCGGGGCAGCCGGCGCGGTTACCGTTCTGGCGAGGCGATGACGCCGGGCGACCCGCCGAGCTGGGCCAAGCGATCGGCGCGTTCACCGGCGAGCTAGCCGGACTAAGCCGGAAAGATTTCGAAAAACGCTGCAAAGCAATAGGTTTCAACGATTTTGCCACAGCTAATCTGTGGCGGCTGCTGGCTGACCAGCGCGCAGCCACCCACGTGGTGCCGACCGACACCACCTTGGTGGTGGAGCGCTTCCGCGACGAACTGGGTGATTGGCGGGTGATCCTGCATTCACCGTACGGGTTACGGGTGCATAGCCCGCTAGCTTTGGCGGTGAGCCGCCGGCTGCAAGACCGCTACGGTATCGACGAAAAGCCGACCGCCTCGAATAACGGCATCGTGGTGCGGCTACCGGATACGTTTTCTGATGCCGCTACTGATGCCGGATCGGACGCTGAGCCCCCAGGGGCAGAGCTGTTCGTGTTCGACGCCGACGAGATCGACCCGATCGTCACCGCCGAGGTGGGCGGCTCGGCGGTGTTCGCGGCGAGGTTTCGCGAATGCGCGGCCCGCGCACTGCTGTTTCCACGGCCCGACCCCCGCCGCCGTTCACCGTTATGGCAGCAGCGCCAACGCGCCGCCCAATTGTTAGACGTGGCACGTAAATACCCAGATTTTCCGATTCTGCTCGAAGCCGTCCGCGAATGCTTGCAAGATGTCTACGACATCTCGGCGCTCACCACATTGATGGCTGATATCGCCCAGCGCACAGTGCGGATCGTGACGGTCGAAACGGCGGTACCGTCGCCATTTGCGGCCGCGCTGCTGTTTAGTTACATCGGGGCATTCATGTACGAGGGCGATAGCCCACTGGCTGAACGCCGCGCGGCGGCGTTGGCCCTTGACACCACGTTGCTCGCCGAGCTCCTCGGCCGTATCGAACTGCGCGAGCTGCTCGACCCCGACGTTGTCGCCGAGACCGGCCGTCAACTACAGCACCTCTCCCCCGAGCGGGCTGCGCGAGATGCCGAAGCAGTCGCCGACCTGCTGCGGCTGCTCGGCCCGCTGACACGTAACGAAATTGTCGCCCGCTGCGCTAGCCCCACCGACATTGACCACTGGCTGGCCGAGCTGCGCGCCGCCAACCGCGTACTGAACGTGTCTTTCGCCGGGCAAAACTGGTGGGTAGCAATCGAGGACATCGGCCGGCTACGAGACGGGGTGGGGGTGGCCGTGCCGGTCGGTGTGCCGGCCAGCTTCACCGAGCTGGTCGCCGACCCGCTGAGCGAACTGTTAGGCCGATACGGGCGAACCCACCCACCGTTTAGCACCATGGCCGCCGCTACCCGGTTCGGCCTGGGGCTGCAGGTCACCGCCGATGCACTGAATCGACTGGCCACAGCCGGGCGCGTGGTGCGCGGGGTCTTCACCGATGGCGAACCCGGCGATCAATGGTGCGACGCCGAGGTGTTGCGCATTCTGCGGCGACGATCGCTCGCCGCCCTGCGAGCCCAAGTAGAACCGGTGAGCACGGCCGCATACGCCCGATTTCTGCCGACCTGGCAGCAGGTGGACGTCGCCCAACCCAGTGGGGTAGATGGGCTGGCAGCCGTCATCGATCAGCTGGCCGGTGTCGCGCTGCCCGCTGCTGCGATCGAACCACTGGTGTTGGCGAGCCGGGTCCGCGATTACGCGCCCGCCATGCTTGACGAACTCTTGGCTGCTGGGGAAATCACCTGGTCAGGTGTGGGTGGTGGCTCCGGAGCTGACGGCTGGATCGCGCTGCATCCGAGTGACTCGGCCGCCTTGACCCTGGCTGCTCCCGCGCAGATCGAATTCACCGAAGCCCATCGGGCAATCCTGGACACGCTGACTGGTGGCGGTGCGTACTTCTTCCGTCAGCTCAGCGCCGAAACCGATGCAGCGACGCTGCAAAATGCTCTGTGGGAATTGGTTTGGGCCGGTTGGATTACCGGAGACACGTTCGCCCCAGTACGTGGCGTGCTCAGTGGCGGCACCAGTGCCCGCAAACGCAGCCCACCAGCACAACGACGAAGCCACCGGGGAGGTTACCCGGCCAGGCTCAGCCGGTACCGCATCGCCGGCCCCCCACCACAAGCCATCGACCCGACTGTGATCGGGCGATGGTCAGCGTTGCCTGTCCCCGAGCCGGATCCCACCGCGCGGGCCCACTACCAAGCTGAACTATTGCTACACCGCTACGGGGTGGTCACCCGGGGTGCGGCGCTAGCCGAAGGCATACCCGGCGGATTCGCGGCCCTCTACCCAGTGTTGAGCAGATTCGAGGAAGCTGGCCGCTGCCAACGCGGCTATTTCGTCGCCTCATTGGGCGGAGCGCAATTTGCCACCGCCTCGACCGTCGACCGGTTACGCGGCTATCTCGACAAACCCGGCAATGTCACCGACTCAGCACAGCCGGATTACTCGGCGGTCGCGCTCGCCGCGGCCGACCCCGCCAACCCCTATGGCGCGGCGTTGCCGTGGCCGCCAGCGCAGACCGACGGCGATCACCCCGGAGCTCGACCCGGCCGGAAAGCGGGGGCACTGGTGGTGCTGGTGCATGGTGAACTGGCCTGGTTTCTGGAGCGGGGCGGACGTTCGCTGCTCACTTTCACCGACAATCCCGGGGCGCACCACGCGGCGGCCAACGCAATCGCCGCACTAATTACCCAACGTCGCATCGCGTCGATGCTGATCGAGCGGGTCGATGGAGTACCGGTTTTGGAGTTGCGTAGCAGCGGATCAAACCTGGTAGTGACCGCGCTGGCGGAGGCCGGTTTCACGCGAACCCCGCGCGGATTACGGCGCAGGTGAACTAGGCCAGAAAATGATCACAACCTGTGACGAGCGAGCAGATCAGGCTGGCAAGGCGTTAGCGGCTAGTCTTAAGGCCCGGTGTGTCGGCGGTGACCACAGCCACCTCGGGGCAGATGAAATCGACATGCATCCCGTCGTAGAGACCGAAGCCGAGATGGATGCCCTGTGCACTTTCGTTCATCAACGAATTCAGCGACCAATCGGCACTAGCCAGCACCTGGGAGTTGGTACCGATCGAACACTCAGTGATGCCTAAACCATAGCTACGCGTCCACTGCGCCACCTCATCTTTGATGTCATGGCCATCCACCAGGCATGCGACGAGCTGGTTATCGCGGATCTGCAACTCCACTCCAGTCTGGGCAATTGTGCGGCGATACCGTTGCCATTCCGTCGGCTCCGGTGCAGCACTCAACAGCTGATCCCGCGCCGCGATCATGCCGCTGGCCCGGCAATGGCCGCTCACCAGGAACGCGCTGTCTTTTCCGCCTTGAGATTGGCTAAACCGATCCCAAAGAAGCGGTGCGCTGCCAGACACTCACCGGGTTTGATGATCGGATCGTCAGGGCGAATTAAACCCACTGGACCACCAAATTGGCGGCAAAGAACTCGAAATCTACGACCACTCCGGATCGAGCGAAACAGCCCCAATGTCCCGCCATTGGTCTACCGCGGTGTCCTCGGGAACACGGGGGACATCCACATCAATAAAGACGTCCTCAATTGCCTTCATGACGAATCTCCTGACCTCGACGTTGCCATCACCTCGTGACGGCCCGGCAATGCTAACGCTGCGCCAAACCCTTCGCCCCAGAAGCCGCCACGCTCAGTTGGCCGCCACCTCAGCAACCGCTTGCATCGAGGCATGCTCGTGTAGTGCTTTCTCGGCTTCGTGTGCAAGCGGTTTGAGGTCAAAGATGACCTCTTTAACGGTTCCGGTGAATGCGTAGGGCGCCTTGTCCTGATAGCCGCGGTCGACCACTAGACCGTTGTCACGGCCAATGTCCAACCCGGCGTAGGACGTGAAAGCCAGCATCACCGTCTTGGGCAACTCCCCCTCGCCGATCAGTCGGTCGTTGGCCCACAGCGTCACCCGACCACCGGAACCCACTACGGGTTGATCGGATTCGAAGATCAGCCGCACCGAGACGTCCCCGGTGGGAATCGGCTCAGTCGACACTTGCCGATACGTTTCAATACCCAGGAAGGAGTAGGTGTGGTGCAGCAGTCGCTGCTCATCAACCCAGAGCGCGAACCCGCCCATGAAGTCAGCATTGGCGACAAGCACCCCCTCAGCGCCGTCATCGGGGACGTGCAGTCGTGCCTCAATCCCGTAGGAACGCCCAAAGATTCGGGGCACCATGCCGCGCTGGATGTTCTGCACCCCGCCCTGGAACGTGAATCGGGTGTCGGTGGGCCGTGGTGGCATATCGCCGAACATCACCGCCATCCCACCGAGCAACGGAAGCACTCGGTTGCGTTCTGCTTCCTCCCACCAGAGCTGCTTGAGCTCAGCTAACTTGTCCGGATACTCGGCTGCCAGATTTGTGTTCTGGGAAAAATCATCGGGCAGGTAGTACAGCTCCCAGATATCTTGGTCCGGATCGTAATTTCCCGGCGCGAATCGCTGCATTGTCTGCGGAGACAAATCCCACGGTGCTTTGTCCAGGCGGGCACCGGCCCACCAGCCGTCCTGGTAAATGGCGCGGCTACCGAAATTTTCGAAATACTGCACGGTGTGGCGTTCTTCGGCCGCGGCGTCGTCGAAGGTATGCAGAAAGCTGGTGCCGTCCATCGGCTCTTGCTCGAAACCGTCGACCCTGGTCGGCTCGGGCAAGCCAATAGCCTCTAGCACGGTCGGCACAATGTCGATGCAGTGGGTGAACTGGTCACGGATTTGGCCGTCGGGTTCAATCCGGGACGGCCAGGACACCACCATCGGATCACGAGTGCCGCCTAAGTGACTGGCCATCTGCTTGCCCCATTGGAACGGGGTGTTATTGGCATGGCCCCATCCGCTGGCGAAATGCGGCGCGGTGAACTCATCACCGAGCGCTTCGATCCCGCCGTATTCCTCAATGAGCTGCAATTGCTGGTCAGCATCGAGATCTAGACCGTTGATGAAGGTCATCTCGTTGAAGGAACCGGTGTTGGTGCCCTCCATGCTGGCCCCGTTGTCACCCCAGATATAGAAAACAAGGGTGTTGTCGTACTCACCGAGGCCTTCGATCGCGTCCAGCAATCGTCCGACATTCCAGTCGGTGTTTTCCGAAAATCCAGCAAAGACTTCCATCTGCCGGGCGTAAAGCTTCTTTTCGTTCTCCGACAAGCTGTCCCAGGCCGGGAAAAGATCCGGCCGCTCGGTGAGTTCAGCATCCGGCGGAATGATCCCTAATTGTTTTTGGCGTTCAAAAGTCTTTTGCCGGTATACATCCCAGCCTTCATCGAACTGTCCGGAATACTTGTCCGCCCATTCCTTGGCGACGTGGTGCGGCGCGTGCGTAGCCCCGGTCGAGTAGTACATCATCCACGGTTTGGTCGCGCTCTGAGCGCGCACATTATGCAACCAGGTGATCGCTTTGTCGGTCATGTCGTCGGGAAAGTAGTAGGGCTTTTCGTCGTGACTCTGCGGAATTCCGATGACGGAATTGTCTTGGGTGATGATTGGGTCGTACTGCCCCGCCGCACCCGACGGAAAACCCCAGAAGTGGTCGAATCCCCAACCCAGCGGCCAGTTGTCGAAAGGTCCAGCTGCCCCCTGAACGTGGTCAGGGGTTAGATGCCATTTACCGAAAGCTGCTGTAGCATAACCATTGTCGTGCAAGATTCGGGGCAATGCGGCGCAACTCCGGGGTTTTACTGTGCAATAGCCCGGATACGGACCGGGGAACTCGGCGACCGATCCAAAACCCACCCGATGATGATTCCGCCCGGTCAACAGCGCGGCCCGGGTGGGTGAGCACACCGCGGTGAGATGAAAACGATTGTATGCCAACCCATTCTGGGCTACCCGAGACAATGCCGGGGTCCTAATACCGCCACCGAAGGTATCCGGGCCGCCGAACCCGGCGTCGTCAATCAGCACGATTAACACGTTGGGCGCATCGTCAGGCGCGCTGGCCCCAGGCACGATCGTCCAATCGCCAACCGACTCGGCGACTGTGCGGCCGATGGTGCCACCGAAATTCAACTGAGGTATGGGTAGCTGGGTGCGGTCCGGTTTGAACTTACCCATCGCCTCTTCAAGTGCGCTACCCAAATTTTTCAGCGTCGCACCACTCAGCTCCGCAACCGATTTCATCGGCGACCCCGCCAAGGACTGCTCTACCGCCAGCCGGCCCTGCGCGGCGACCACCGCAATGATTACCGCACTGCCCGCAGCCAGCGCCTGGCCAATTTTGTCGGCTATTCCACTTTTGAGTCGCTGGTCAGCGAAAGTACCCACCAAAGCCCCAGCGGCAGCACCTACCGTCGCGGTGGCCAGCATTAATGGCGAGAACAAGCCGACCGCAAGACCCACCCCAGCGCCCCACTTCGCGCCGCGTCGACCACCCTGGTTGCCGGTGTCCAACAACACCGGTTCACCGGAGCTGTCCTTGCCGACCAACACCGCGCCCCGCAGCGCTATATTTTTGCCGGCTTTACCTCTCACGCGCTCAGTGAGTACGTCGAAGTCGCGGTGGGCTAAATCAATGTCCTGGTATCCGGCAACAATAACCAGTTCATTCTCGTCGGCCATCGGGAAGCTCCTTTTCGGTGATGCCGTCAATCTACTTGGCTCTAAGACCAATTGGTGCCAGCCGAGCGGCCATGTCGACAAAGCTGGCCAGCGCTAGCGGCCACATTCAGCCCCCCGATGGTGGCCTATGCATTATTGTCCCGGGAAGCTCCAAACCGATCTCAATGTCATCGTATTTTTGTTTCCGCTTACGCCAACCCGTACCCGCCGAGATAGGTGGCGGCAGCACGGTGGGCATACCGGCAAATCCGGCATCCGCCGCGGACAGCGGAGTCGCCACCGAAGCAAGACGAACCTGCGCCTGCGCGGCGGGCAGCAGCCCCACCACTGCCGGCGGCACAGTCAACTTACCCATCGAGACTCCGGCAGCTAACGCTGCCGTCGGCGCTGCTGGCGCTCTGACCGCGCCCACCAGCTTGGCTTGTGACATCTCGGCGGCGTCGCCCCCCACGCCACTCATCGACATGTCCAGCGCGGTCTGCACGGACTGGGATTGCCAAAGCTGCCCCCATCCGGAAAGCAGGTCAAAGGGGAATCCGGATGACAGGAACTGATTTCCCCAGGTGTTGGCCAGCTGGAACCAGGCATTGTTCACCAAGTCTCCAGGCGCAGCTAGCGATGATATGAGCGAAGCCACCGAGGCCGGGGCGGCAAGGGTGGTACTGGCTTGGGCAACCGGGCCGGCCGAACCAGCAACCGCAGGAGGAAAGGAAAACTGGGGCAGCTCCACCGCTCGCGCTGAGGCCGCCGCATAGCGATACATTGCCTCGGAATTGTTGACCCACATGCCTTCATACTCGGCTTCGGCCGCGGCGATCGCGGTGAGATTGATCCCAAACCGGTTGGTGGCTATCAGGTGAGCTAGCTGGGTCCGGTTGGCGCACACTTGCGGAAGACCGATCACCGTGGCCTGAGCAGTAGTGAATGCCGCTGCCGCGCTCTGCGCTGAGAGGCCAATCTGATGGCACTGTTGCGCGGTGGCCCGCAACCACTCGAGGTAAGGCTCGGTAGCGTCGATCATGGCCATTGCCGACGTGCCGTGCCACATCACGCTCAGCGACGACAACACCGCGGCATCGGCAGCAGCAGCATCTTCCAACAAGACGCTAAGCCGTTGCCATCCCGCAGCGGCTTGCACGAGCGAACCAGCACCGGGGCCGGAATTAATGAGCGCCGAGGTGATCTCGGGAGACAAAATTCCAAAGTCCATTGTCCGTCACAGCGTACGCCTACTGACGAACTCGCGATGCATCCCCGTCACCGGATCAGTGAACTCAATGCGCTGAGCCAGCAATTGCAGTGGCGTACTGAAATCGCCGATCGGCACATCAATAATCTTGGGATATAAGGGGTCATCCAGAATCGGTATTCCCAGTGCGGCCATGTGTACCCGTAACTGATGGGTACGCCCGGTCTGCGGCCGCAGCCGGTACAGACCTTCTGGCGAGACCAGCTCCACCCACGTCTGCGCGTTCGGCTCGCCAGGTTCACAGAACGCCTGCAACTGCCCGCGGCGCTTGATGATTCGACTACGCACCACACGTGGCAGCACCAAATCAGGATCCACCGCGGCCCGCGCCAAATATGTCTTACGCACCGCGCCGCGCGCAAACAACATCTGATATCGACCACGTATTTCACGACGAGTGGTCAAGAGCAGCACTCCGGCGGTCAACCGATCGAGTCGATGCGCCGGACTCAACTCCGGTAGTCGTAGCTGGCACCGCAACCGCACCAATGCGGTCTGGGCAACATGGCGGCCCCGCGGCATAGTGGCCAAAAAGTGCGGTTTGTCGACAACCACAATGTTGTCGTCGCGGTATAGCACCGGCACCTCGAACGGCACTACCGGTTCCTCAGGCAGGTCACGGTAGAGCAACACCGAGGACCCGGCCGGCAGCACCGTCTCGGCATCAACCAGCTCGCCGGCACCGTCGATAACGACTTCCCCGGCGAGCACCTTCGCGCCAGCGTTCGCGCCGAACCTGGCGGTCAGTTCCGCCAACACCGAGCCGCCCTGCAGGCGTACCCGCACCGGCCCTAACGCATCACGAACGGTCAGCGGCGGCAGGCTCACCGCAGTCACTGCTCACTCAAGTCAACGGAACCGGTTCGAGGATCTCGGCGCGGGCTTCAGGTGCACTGGCCCGCAGCATGTCCGCCGAGATGTCATCCGGCTGCGTTTGCGACTGGATCTCAGCTTCTACCCGCGCCTTATAGGTGGCGACTTCGCGATCTATGTCCTCAGCTGTCCACCCGAGTATCGGCGCCACCACATTGGCCACCTCGAGCGCGGAATCCACGCCACGGTGTGGGTATTCAATGGAGATGCGCATTCTGCGGGTCTGGATGTCCTCCAGATGCAGTGCACCCTCGGCAGTCGCGGCGTAGGCGGCCTCCACCTTCAGATAGACCGGCGCTCCGGCGATCGGGGTCAGCAGCTCAGGGCGACCGGCCGCTAAATCCAAGACCTCGCTGGTCAGCGACCCGTAACGATCCAGCAGATGACGCACCCGGTACGGGTGCAGCCCGTACAGCTCCCCGAGATGTTCAGCCTGATTGACCAACGCGAAGTAGCCATCCGAACCCAGCAGCCGCACCTTCTCGGTGATCGACGGCGCGACCCGCGCCGGGACAAACTGGGCTGCGGCATCGATCGCATCGGCGGCCATCACCCGATAAGTGGTGTATTTACCGCCGGCGATAGCCACCAGGCCGGGTGCGGGCACCGCCACCGCATGCTCCCGGGACAGCTTAGACGTTTCGTCGCTCTCGCCAGCCAGTAGCGGCCGCAGCCCGGCGTACACCCCGTCAATATCGGCGTGCGTGAGCGGGGTCGCCAGCACGGTGTTAACCGTGCTCAGGATGTAGTCGATATCGGCCTTGGTGGCCGCCGGGTGGGCCAGGTCAAGGTTCCAGTCGGTATCCGTTGTGCCAATGATCCAGTGGCTTCCCCACGGGATAACGAACATCACCGATTTCTCGGTGCGCAGAATGATCGCCACATCACTGACAATCCGGTCCCGCGGCACCACCACGTGCACACCTTTGGAAGCCCGAACCTGAAAACGCCCGCGCTGCTTGGATAATGCTTGTATTTCGTCGGTCCAGACGCCGGTGGCATTGACCACGACATGACCGCGGACCTCGGTGGTTCTGCCGTTTTCGGAGTCACGCACTCGTACCCCGGTGACCCAATCGCCCTCGCGTAGCAGCGAAACCACCTGGGTGGAGGACCGCACAACCGCACCGTAATGCGCGGCGGTACGAGCAACCGTCAGCGTGTGCCGAGCGTCGTCAACAACAGTGTCGTAATAGCGAATCCCACCGATCAGCGAACTACGTTTGAGCCCAGGGCACAACCTTAATGCCCCTGCTCGCGTCGAATGTCTTTGTGAAGGAACAGATTTCGCGCCACCGAGACGGTCATAGAGAAATATGCCGGCAGCGATGTAGGGCCGCTCCCACCAACGTTTGGTCAGCGGAAAAAGAAACGGCAGCGGTTTAACCAGATGCGGCGCCAAGGTGGTCATCGCCAACTCCCGCTCGTAGAGCGCTTCACGCACCAGACCAAACTCCAGTTGCTCGAGGTAGCGCAATCCGCCGTGGAACATCTTCGAAGACCGGCTCGAGGTGCCGGCGGCGAAGTCGCGCGCCTCAATCAAGGCCACCTTCAGCCCCCGGGTAGCGGCATCAAGCGCACACCCCGAACCCACCACACCGCCGCCAATGACCACGACATCGAACTGCTCGGTGCCAAGCTGTTCCCAGGCCCACGCCCGGTACTGCGGCCCGAGGGATGAAGTGGGCTTCTTGCCCGGCCCCGTTGCCGGGCCGTGGGGTACCTGGATGGGATTGTTCACCGCACCGTCCTCCTCGTGGTTACCCGCATCGTTGCCGGGTTAGTCCAGGTCATCGTGCGCCATCAACCGGCGGGCAGCCTCAGTAACCGAACCCGAAAGCGACGGGTACACGGCCAACGTCTGCGCCAACTCATTAACCGTAATACGGTTTTGCACCGCCACCGCAATCGGCAGAATCAACTCCGAGGCGATCGGGGCCACCACGACACCGCCAACCACCACACCCGTGCTGCGTCGACAGAACAGTTTGACGAACCCATGCCGCAACTCGGACATTTTCGCTCGCGCGTTGGTCTTCAACGGCAACATGATGGTGCGAGCGGTGACCGAGCCGTCGTCTATGGCTGACTGCGGCACCCCCACCGCGGCGATCTCGGGGTGGGTGAAAACCGTCGCCGCGACGGTGCGTAACCGAATCGGGATAACACTTTCGCCCAGCGCGTGGTACATCGCGATCCGACCCTGCATTGCCGCCACCGATGCCAACGCCAACAAACCCGTGCAGTCACCGGCACCATAAATACCGGGAACCGAGGTGCGCGACACCCGGTCCACCTTCACGTAGTTGCCGGACCCCAGTTCAATACCGAGCCGCTCGAGGCCTAGACCACTGGTGTTGGGCACCGAGCCGATCGTCATGAGCGCGTGGCTGCCCTGCACGGTACGGCCATCGGTCATCGTTACCAGCACCCCGTCGCTGGTGCGGGTGACCGATGCTGCGCGGGCATTTTTGACCAATTTGACGCCACGTTCAGCAAACGATTCTTCCAATACCAGCGCCGCATCGGCGTCCTCGTACGGCAGCACCCGATCCCGGCTGGCAACCACCGTTACCGGCACTCCTAGCTCGGTGTAGGCGTTGACGAATTCGGCACCAGTGACACCAGAACCCACCACAATCAGGTGGTTCGGTAACGCATCCAGGTCATACAGCTGGCGCCACGTCAAAATACGCTCACCATCCGGTTCGGCTGACGGCATGGTCCGCGGACTGGCTCCGGTAGCGATCAATACCACTTCTGCGTCTTGCTCGGTGGTAGTGCCATCCGGGGCAGTGATTTTGATCCGGTGCCGCGCCAGCCCCGGGGTTGGGTCAACAAGCTCACCGCGACCGGCGATCACCTCGACTCCCATGGCGATCAGCTGCGCGGTGACATCGGCAGACTGCTCAACGGCCAACGCCTTAACCCGGCGATGGATCTGCGGCAACGAAATCTTGGCGTCTTCGATGTCGATGTCAAAACCAAGATGCTGCGCTTGACGCAGCTCAGTGCGCAAACCGGTGGAGGCGATAAACGTTTTGGACGGAACACAATCAGCCAAGACCGCGGCCCCACCGATGCCATCACTATCGACAACAGTGACCTGGGTTCCTTGCGAACCGTGGGTAGCTGCCACCAACGCCGCCTCGTAGCCGGCCGGCCCGCCACCGAGAATCACAATACGAGTCGCCACGATCCCCTAACTTAGTCCGTCGCCGACGCCGATGCGGGTTGTTACGAGCCGAGGAGAAGCATCGCGTCGGCAAGCGCCGTCTAAGCTCTTCCCGTGCCGCTTTACGCCGCCTACGGGTCAAACATGCATCCCGACCAGATGGCCGAGCGGGCACCCCACTCACCCATGGCCGGAACCGGCTGGCTGCACGGCTGGCGACTCACCTTCGGCGGCGAAGACATTGGCTGGGAGGGGGCGCTTGCCACGGTCGTCGAGGATCCGGATTCTCGGGTGTTTGTCGTGCTCTATGACATGGCGACCGCAGACGAGGAGACCCTCGACCGCTGGGAGGGCTCCGAGTTAGGCATCCACAAGAAAATCCGGTGCCGGGTGGATCGGCTCTCTTCCGATACCACTACCGACCCCGCTTTGGCCTGGCTTTATGTGCTCGACGCCTGGGAGGGCGGCCTACCGTCAGCACGCTATCTTGGCGTCATGGCCGACGCCGCCGAGATCGCTGGCGCACCCGAAGAGTACGTCCATGACCTACGCACTCGGCCGGCCCGCAACATTGGCCCGGGACCGCTCGCCTGATTTCCCACCCCCGCGAGGGGGAAAGGTTAGAAGGCCGCCGCCTGGTCGACGATATTGACCATCAGCCGCAGCCCAACAGCCAAAGCCCGCTCGTCAAGGTCAAAGGTGGGCTGGTGCAGATCCAGCGGCGGCCCGTTGCCTGACCACACACCCAGGCGGGCCAGCGCACCCGGGATTTCTTCTAAGTACCAGGAAAAATCCTCTCCCCCGCCAGACTGCTGGGTATCTGCCAACACGTCCGGCCCGATGGCTTCGATGGCGTGCGTAAGGATGCGCGTAGAAACTTCCTCGTTGACCACCGGCGGCACCCCGCGGTGGTAGTTCAGGGTGTGGTCTACCCCCAGCGGCGCCAGCAGCGCGGACACCGTATCCCCGATGATGTCTTGCAGGCCGAGCCAGGTTTGTCGGCTGGCGGTACGTACCGTGCCGGACAACACGCCTGTTTGCGGAATGGCATTGGGCGCTACCCCAGCATTGACCGCCCCCCACACCAAGACCGTGCTGTTACGTGGATCGATCCGCCGCGACAGCACGCCCGGTAGCCCAGTAATCAATGCGCCGAGCGCATAGACCAGGTCAGCGGTGAGGTGTGGACGCGAGGTGTGCCCACCCGGCGAACTCAGCATGATTTCCATTGAGTCGGCCGCCGAGGTGATCGGACCTTGACGCACCGCAACCTTGCCCACCGCCAGGTGTGGGTCACAGTGCACAGCAAAGATCCGCGTGACACCGGCCAACGCCCCGGCAGCGATCATGTCAAGTGCGCCGCCAGGCATCAGCTCTTCGGCCGGCTGGAAAATCAACCGCACCGCAACCGGAAGCTCGGGAGCTGATACCAACGCTTGGGCGGCCCCCAGCAGGATCGCAATATGCGCATCATGACCGCAGGAGTGGGCAACATTGGGCATCGTCGAGGCGTAGGGCGCGCCGGTCCGCTCGGCCAGCGGCAGCGCATCCATGTCGGCTCGCAGCGCGATTCTGGGGCGATGTTCGGGACCAAAATCGCAGATCAAGCCGGTTCCGCTGGGTAAGACTTTCGGGTTGAGACCAACCTCAACTAACCGCTCAGCGACAAACTGGGTGGTGGCATATTCCTGGCGGCTCAACTCCGGGTGACGATGAATGTGTCGGCGCCACCCGACGAGTTCTTCATGGTGTTCGGCCAGCCACAACTCAGCACGATCAAGCAGGCTCACGCCACGGGGCATCCTCGCAGTATCTCATCGACGAACTTCCCCCGTTAACGATTGCTAGGCTCGCAGACTGTGCCTGATGCTCCGCCTGATCCGCATGCACTGGCACAAGCCGCCGGACGGGTTATCGCCGAGCGCACCGGAGTCGCCGAGCATGACGTGGCGATCGTGCTCGGATCCGGGTGGACGCCAGCGCTGGCCAGCCTCGGGTCACCAACCGCCACGCTGACCATGGCCGAGCTACCTGGCTTCACCTTGGCTACCGTTCAGGGCCACCTGGGCCACGTGCTGTCGCTGCCAATCCGCTCGCATCGCGTACTGGTACTGGCCGGCCGCGTGCATGCCTACGAGGGTCATGAGCTGAGCCAAGTGGTGCACCCGGTGCGGACAGCGTGCGCGGCGGGTGCGCGCATCATTGTGCTGACCAGTGCGGCGGGTGGCCTTCGACCCGACCTC